>QIJM01000470.1 GCA_003232445.1 Paraglaciecola arctica | reverse complement strand
TAGGCTATTACGCCCGTGCACGCAATTTACAAAAAGCCGCGCAGATTATTAGAGATGAGTATCAAGCAAGACCCCCCGAACAGTTAGAGCAGTTAATCGCTTTACCGGGCATTGGTCGTTCTACAGCTGGTGCTATTTTATCCCTAGCTTGTGGTCAGCATCACAGTATTCTCGATGGTAATGTTAAACGTGTACTGGCCCGCTATTTTGCTGTTGAGGGCTGGCCTAGTAATAAAAAAGTCGAAACTGATTTGTGGCATTACGCTGATAGCTTAACCCCTAAAAACAGAACAGCTGATTACACCCAAGCTATGATGGATATGGGCGCAACACTTTGCACCCGCAGTAAACCACAATGCGACATTTGCCCTGTGCGCACAGACTGCTTAGCGTTTGTGCAAGGCCGACAAACTGAGTTACCTCATCCCAGTAAGATCTACCATTATGTTAATCCCCATGTGGCAAAAACAGCTTTTGATATACAAACGCCCACCAGTAGGATTATGGGGCGGCTTGTGGGGATTCCATGAAGTGGAGCATGAACAACAAATTGTTGAACGTGCATCAAGCCTAGGGTTTAACGATATCCAACTACAAAGGCTCAGTCCTTTTCGCCACACTTTTAGTCATTTTCATTTAGATATTCAGCCGGTTGTGTTGCACTTAAAACAACAACCCGTTGGACAAGTAATGGAAGACACACAAATGTGGTACGACTTAACAAAGCCGCAAAATGTTGGATTAGCCGCGCCAACCAAGAAACTATTTAGTACAATCGATACATCATTTTAATTGGGGGTTGCCCTTAGGTTAACCCCTCACCATTAAATTAGAGCATTATGAGCAGAACAGTATTTTGTCAACGCCTACAAAAAGAAGCAGATGGCCTAGATTTCCAACTTTATCCAGGTGAACTAGGAAAGAAAATTTTCGACAACATTTGCCAAGAAGCATGGAGCGAATGGCAAAAGAAACAAACCATGCTGATCAACGAAAACAAGCTCAACATGATCGAGCCTACCGCAAGGCAATTCCTAGAAGCCCAAATGCAAGCCTATTTATTTGAAGGCAAAGAACCTGATATCAAAGGTTACGTACCACCAAAAAGCTAAAACAAACCGGCTTTAAAGCAACAGTTAGCCTGAACTTAGCTGTTTTAGTGGAGATTTTGCGCAATCTATAAACAATTTGCAAAAAATCCCCTAACTTTCTATAAAAAGAAGTTGACTTAAAAGCGCTAAATCCGTTTAATACGCACCCACAGCGAAGCAGCCCGTCTGAAAAGACACTTGTTAGTTGATGCCCAGATAGCTCAGTTGGTAGAGCAGAGGATTGAAAATCCTCGTGTCCTTGGTTCGATTCCGAGTCTGGGCACCATTATTCTAGAAGCCTTGAACAGAAATGTTCAGGGCTTTTGGGTTTTAAAGCCAAAATTTATTATTCCTAATAAAATTCTCTTGCCCAAAGACTATACGTATTGGATATTGTCGAATTATCCAATCCATAACTATCGGAACTATCGGGGTCAGAACAAAATTAAATCAATTCTAACCCCAGATTAATTCTCAAAAAGACCGAAATACACCCACACCAAAATAACTGATTGATCTGGCGATTGCGTAAAAGTCACCTCAATACCAAGATGTCTCTACGCCCCAGATTTTGTTTTGAAAATCTATACCCTAGTCCCACCGTCCAACTCTAATGTTCTGCCAGTAAAATAATCATTTTCGAAAATAAATTTAGCTGCGTGGGCGAGTTCTTCAACTTCAGCAAGACGTTGTGCAGGTATGCTTTTGATAAACATTTCGCGCATTTCAGGGCGCATTTGGGCGGCCATAGCGGTTTCGACTAGGCCAGGTGCGATGCAACCTGTGCGAATACCAAAACGAGCGAGTTCTTTGCTCCATGATACTGTCATGGTCGCCACTGCGGCTTTGGATGCTGAATAGTTGGTTTGCCCGGCATTTCCAGCGCGGGAGACAGAGGATAAATTCACTATCACGCCTTTACTTTTGGTCTCAACCATTTGTGCAGCCGCTTCGCGACTACACAAGAATGTGCCGGTGACATTCACGTCTAAGACTGATTGAAATTGTTCTAGCGGCATTTTGTCGACTACTTTGCCTTCTTTAACTTTAAGCAACATGCCATCGCGCATAATACCTGCGCTATTGATTAAACCATTGATTTGGCCAAAATCAGCGACAACCTTTGCAAAGGTTTCTTCGACTTGTTTTTCGTCAGTGACATTTACCGTATAGCCACAGGCTTTTACCCCAAGTTTTTCAATATCGCTAGCAGCGGCTTCAACAGCTTCTGCCTGCCTATCTAATAAGGCGATATGTGCGCCTTGTTTAGCAAATTCTTCGGCCATGGCTTTGCCCAAACCTTGGGCCGCACCTGTGATGACAATCACTTGATTCTGTAAATTCATTACTGCTTCTCTTGCTTGGAAAATAAATTAAAAATACTGGAAAAATCCAGTTGTCCGTTACCTTGCATACTGTGAATATTGTACAAACTTTGTGCCAATGCGCCCATAGGTGTAGAAGATTGGCTTTTAAGTCCGGTGTCCATAGCGAGGCCTAAATCTTTCTTCATCAAATCCACCATAAAGCCGCCTTGATAATCATTGGATGAAGGCACGTTCTGCATCACATCAGGGCATGGGTTATACAATTCTAAAGTCCAGTTTCTACCGGAACTTTGCAACATAATATCTGACATCACTTTAGGATCTAGGCCATTATCAATCGCCATTTGCAGGGCTTCTGAAGTACCTAACATCAAAATTGATAACAGCATATTGTTGCATATCTTGGCCACTTGCCCTGCACCGTGATCACCTGCATGGAAGATATTTTTGCCCATTGCCTGCAAAATAGGCAATGCCGTCGCATAATCCTGCTCTTTACCACCGACAATAAATGTCAGAGTGCCAGCCGTGGCGCCACCTACCCCACCAGATACGGGAGCATCAATAAAATGGATGCTTTTTTCTGCTAATTTACTGGCAACGGCTTTTGAAGTTGAAGCATCAATCGTGCTCGAATCAATCACCAAAGTGCCTGCTTTTAACTGGCTAATGAGTCCATTTTCACCCATATAAAGTGACTCAACATGTTTACCTGCTGGTAACATGGATATCACCACATCAGCACCTTTAATCGCATCTGATGCAGATTTCCCCTGTCTTGCCCCAAATTGTGCGACTTGATCCATGGTTGATTGCACCAAGTCGAACACACAAACATTGAAACCGGCTTTTAACAAATTGAGTGCCATAGGGCCACCCATATTGCCCAAACCAATAAAAGCTATTTTAGGTAGTTGTTTATTCATAATTTCCGCCTACTGATCTGCGCCTAAGTGCGCTAAAGGATGAGTGCCTTGTGACCAAATATTTTCAAATAAATATTCGATTGTGGCTTTCGGAACTTGCTCAACAGATTTAAAACGCCAATTGGGTCGATTATCTTTATCAATCATCAGCGCCCTGACACCCTCTTGAAACTCACCAAACTCACCACATTTGCATGACAATCCCAACTCCATTTGAAAACATTCTGCCAAGGTCATATCTTTACCTCTTTGCAGCTGCTCGAACACCAAATGTGCGGTGATAGGTGACCCAGCACTTAAGGTTCCTTGTGCTTTGCTTAACCATTTATTATCGTCAGCATTAGCTGACAGTATGTAGTCAACGGCTTGGGCTACATCAGTTTGAGCGGCTAAGTTTGTCAACCAATCCTGAGTAGCGCTGAGGTTACCTTGTGGCAATTCCCCAATATGTAAGGAGTGAAATTCATCACAAATACTCGACAATGTTTGGTGCAAACAATCCTCTTGCCAATTCGCTGCGAACAGTCTGGCAAAAAGCGTCACTTTTGCATCGTGAGGCACAAAGTAGTCGGCCAAATTGCTATACAACGCATCAGTTGCATTGATACTTGCGCCCGTCAGCCCCAAAAACAAACCACAACCTGCTGGCATAACGTTTAAAAAGTGGCTACCGCCTACGTCTGGATATAAACCGATACTGATTTCGGGCATGGCGATACGCGAGCTTTCTGTCACTACTCTATGACTGCCGCCACTCATCAAGCCCAACCCGCCACCCATGATGATGCCATTGCCCCAAACTAAAATGGGCTTAGAAAACGTGTGAATAAGGTAATCGAGTTGGTATTCATAGGTGAAAAATTCCTGTAACGCTAAGCTATTAGCCGCATCTGGATTTTCTTTGTTAAACTCCGGATCCTGCATAGACTTGTACATAGACACGATATCGCCACCCGCGCAAAAAGCCCGTTCGCCACTTCCGTCTAAAAATACCATGGCAATCTTGGGATCTTGTTGCCATTTTTCTAGCTGAGACGTAAGCAAGTTGATCATCTGCAAATCTAAGGCGTTCAGCGAAGCAGGTTTCGTTAAAGTCGCATGAGCAATCTTAAAACCACATTCAGTGGTTAATTCGTCAAAAATAACCGGTGCATTTTCACTCGACATAATATTCCTCATTTAACAAGCTGGCATATACCCGTCATCCTTAAAACTGCCTGTTTGTTGGCTGCACTCATTCGCCCAAATCACTTAGTGGACTAAGCTCATGGGGTCTCATTCGTTTGCCGCCGCCATGCAGTTCCAATGATTTTGGGTATAGTATGCACTAAAGAATGTCGCCAGCATGTTCTGCCAACAAACGCCTACCAATGATCATACGCATAATTTCATTAGTACCTTCCAAAATTTGGTGGACCCGTACATCTCTTACATATCTTTCTAATGGATACTCTTTGATATACCCATATCCGCCATGAATTTGTAATGCTTCATTACACACATTAAAACCCACATCTGTAGCAAAGCGTTTTGCCATGGCGCAATAAGCGCTACACTCTGGATCTTGATTATCTAACTTAAATGCGGCCAATCTGACCATTTGCCTAGCGGCTACTAACTCAGTTGCCATATCTGCTAATTTAAATTGTAAGGCTTGAAACGCCGCCAATGGTTTACCAAATTGGGTACGCTCTTGCATATAAGTTTTGGCGGTATGCAATGCCATTTGTGCAGTGCCAATTGAGCAAGTAGCAATGTTGATGCGCCCGCCATCCAAGCCTTTCATGGCAAAGGTAAACCCTTGCCCTTCTTCACCTAATAAACAATCTGACGATACACGAACATTGTCAAAAGTAATCAAGCGAGTAGGCTGAGCATTCCAGCCCATTTTTTCTTCGGCCTTACCATAAATCACACCTTCGGCATCAGCAGACACCACAAAAGCAGATATGCCCTTAGGCCCAGCTTCGCCAGTGCGCGCCATGACCACCAAAACTTCAGTTTCACCAGCACCCGAAATAAACATCTTGGAACCGTTTAACAGGTAGCCCTCTCCGTCTTTTTTGGCTGTGGTGCGCATGGCTGCCGCGTCTGAGCCTGAACTGGGCTCAGTTAAACAATAAGAGGCTAATTTTTCACCCGTGACTAGACTTGGACACCACTTATCCTTAGCCGCTCTTGTACCCCAAGTGGCCACCATCCAAGTGGCCATATTATGAATAGTCATCATGGCAGTCGTAGTAGTACACCCCATAGCCAGTTGCTCAAAAATAATCGAGGAGTCCAAACGGCTTAATCCCAAGCCACCTTCACTTTCTGGCGAATACAAACTACAAAAGCCTAACTCACCGGCTTTTTGAATCACCTCTTTTGGAAAAATATGCTCTCTATCCCACTTTGCGGCATGTGGAGCGAGTTCCTGTTCGGCAAATTGTTTGGCGGTGTCGGCAAAAGCAAGTTGATCATCGGTCAAATCAAAATTCATAATATATTCCTATTTCAACGAGATGGTCATATTAGAGCCAGAAGGAATATCATCTTCAAACCAGCGCACTGTGATAATTTTTGTTTCAGTAGTGCAAGTCAACTCTGCAATAACGTTATTATTAGCCGGATTAGTCACTGGTATGTTTGGTAGTGAAGACGAAATTATCAACTCGCCATTGATCAGGGACGGAACAAGCTGCATAAATAATCCTAAATAGTTTAGATTTTACGAGGCTAACAAATTTTTACCTTTACGTTAACGTAAAGCAAACAATTTCACTTATCAACAACTGTCTCGTTAGCTATACAA
>QIJM01000231.1 GCA_003232445.1 Paraglaciecola arctica | reverse complement strand
GCTACTTTTTGGCTATCATGGGCAATAGGCACTTTGCCCTCGCGGGGTAGTATTGAGAATAAAAGGTCACTAGTCATAATTTCTCCCTATTATTTTATCAAAATGCGTTAACTGTTATTACGACAACTTTGCTCACAAAACATTCAATCACGTGGTTGTAAACTAACATAGTTGATTTAATTGTAAGAAAGCGGCTACTTTCCCCCGAAATATTCTTGCATTAATCAGGCCGATTGCATAATGTATGCGCCATTGAAGTGCAGTGATTTTAAAGAAACGAAAATTATGAATTATGAACATTACCTTGAAAGCAGTCGTCCATCATCATATAGCTTAGCCTTTCAGGTATTTGCTGGAAGGTCTATTGGATCCTTCTAGCGGCGCAGACACACTCTAAACCCCCGGAAGGCATCTTTCGGGGGTTTTTCTTTTGAGCCGTTTTTTTGGCCAGAAGCGCCACTGATGAATTGCAAGTTGAGTCATGAATTTTAAACGAGGTTGGAAATAAATATGAATGATAACAATAGATTACGTATTGCCGTACAAAAATCAGGACGATTAAGTGACGACAGCATCTCTTTATTAAAAGCCATTGGCATTAAATTGCAAATTCGCGATCGGTTGCTGATTGCTCATTCTACTAACCAACCTATTGATTTGTTATTGGTACGTGACGACGACATCCCCGGTTTAGTGATGGATGGTGTGGTTGACTTAGGTTTTATCGGCCAAAACGAACTAGAAGAAAAAATGCTTGAACGCCAAGCTGCGGGCAAAAAGGCTGAATATATTGAGCTTAGACGTTTAGATTACGGCGGTTGCCGGTTATCTATTGCCGTTCCTAACGAGATGGATTACCAAGGCTTACAGTCATTACAAGGTAAAAAAGTCGCCACTACTTACCCTTTTTTGTTAGAGCGTTTTTTCAAAGAAAAGAACATTAAGGCCAGTACAGTCATGTTAACTGGTTCGGTTGAAGTTGCCCCTCGCGCTGGTGTGGCAGATGCGATTTGTGATTTGGTATCGACCGGCGCCACGCTTGAAGCCAATGGTTTGCAAGAAGCCGATGAAATATTCAAATCTAAAGCGGTATTTATTCAACGTGCTGGCGAAATTTCAGAAGCTAAACAAGCACTTATCAGCAAAATGTTGCCACGTATGGATGGTGTGAACCAAGCTAAAGAAAGCAAGTACATCATGTTACATGCGCCTAAGGCTTATTTAGACCAAGTGAAAAGCTTATTGCCGGGTTCTGAAACACCCACCGTTTTGCCCCTTGCTGGCAACAATGAAACGGTCGCTATTCATGTGGTAAGCCCAGAAACGCTATTTTGGGAAACCATGGAAAAACTCAAAGCATTGGGTTGTAGTTCGATTTTAGTGATGCCAATTGAAAAGATGATGTCTTAAGGCATAAGTAAAAATTAGGTAAGAGGCTAAATAGTCATGCAAATATGGGCACAACTTAACCCAAGTGAACAAGCTAAATTACTTAGCAGACCGGCGCTTGTCGATAGCCAAACCTTGAGCGATACGGTTGCTGACATTATTCAGCAAGTTAAACAGCAAGGCGATAAAGCCTTGTTGGCTTTTACTGAGTGTTTTGATGGCGCAAAATTAGAGTGTTTGCGTTTTAGTGATGCGTCACTCAGCAGCTTCGCCAGCCAAATCAAACCTGAAGTTAAGTGGGCTATTGATCAAGCCTATGCGAATATCAAAGCCTTCCATCAGGCTCAATATCCAGAAGACGTTGTAGTTGAAACTACGCCCGGCGTGGTCTGTGAACTTAAACACGTACCTTTGGCATCAGTTGGGTTATATATTCCCGGTGGAACAGCTCCACTACCTTCAACGGTATTAATGTTGGGCGCTACAGCTCAGGTTGCTGGTTGTGCTAGAAAAGTACTCTGCACACCGCCGAACAAAGACGGGCAAATTGCCGTTGAAATTCGTTATGCCGCCAATCTATGTGGCATTGACGAAATCTACCTAGTTGGCGGAGCGCAAGCTATTGCAGCCTTGGCACTAGGCACTAAAAGCATCCCTAAAGTCGATAAAATTTTTGGCCCCGGCAACCGTTATGTCACCGAAGCCAAACAACAGGTCAGTCGCATCCCAGCTGGCCCAGCTATTGATATGCCCGCAGGTCCGTCTGAGGTGTTAGTGATTGCTGATGAGCAAGCTAACCCTGTTTTTGTCGCAGCAGATTTGTTGTCGCAAGCTGAGCATGGCACTGACTCTCAAGCGGTATTGGTATCCAACAGTAGTGATTTGATCAAAGCGGTTAAACAGCAAGTTATATTGCAGTTGGCGACATTAAGTCGTCAAACGATTGCCGAGCAGGCAGTAAAACACAGTCGTTATATTTTGACTGACAGCCTAGAGCAAGCTTTTAAAGTCAGTAATGTTTATGCGCCAGAACACTTAATTATACAAATCGAAAATGCTCGCGACAGTTTAGATAAGCTGACTAATGCCGGTTCAATTTTTGTTGGTCAGTGGTCGCCTGAATCAGCTGGGGATTATGCCAGTGGCACCAACCATGTATTGCCAACTTATGGTTATGCGCGCAATTATTCCAGCTTAGGTTTAGCCGACTTTATGCGCCGTTATACGGTGCAAGAACTGAGCTATCAAGGCTTACAAAATATCGGTAATGCGATTATGGATTTGGCTGATGCTGAAGGTTTAGATGCTCATAAACAGGCAGTAAAACTAAGATTGGATGCTGAATACCTAAAAAGTGAAGGATCATGAGCGATTTAGTCGACAAGCTAATTGGCGAAAACCTTAAAGCCTTAAAGCCTTATGAATCTGCTAGGCGCATTTTTGCTGGCGGCGACAGCGATAGCGAAACTTGGCTAAATGCCAATGAGTCACCTTTTGCCAATGATTTTAACATCGACACTGCGCATTTTAACCGTTACCCAGATTGCCAACCACCGAGCGTATTACTGCCCTACGCAGAATATGCAGGTGTGCAAGTCAACCAGCTTTTGGTTAGTCGCGGTGCCGACGAAGGCATTGAGTTACTCATTCGCACATTTTGCACACCGGGCAAAGACAGTATTTTAATCTGCCCGCCCACTTACGGTATGTATGCCATTAGTGCTGAAACTTGCAATGTAGGTATTGAAAAAGCGCCGCTAAATGCAGACTTTTCTTTAGACATCCCCGCTATTAGTGTTTACCAAGGCAAAGTGAACCTAGTGTTTATTTGTTCACCGAATAACCCAACGGGTACCTCAATAGGCAAAACACAGCTTAAACAAGTATTAGAGCACTTTGCCGATTCAGCCTTAGTCGTGGTCGATGAAGCGTATATTGAATTTGATGCAGGCAACACCTGGGTAACCGAACTGGCAGCGTATCCCCACTTAGTGGTGTTACGTACTTTATCCAAGGCGTTTGCATTAGCAGGATTGCGTTGTGGTTTTACCTTAGCCAATAGCGATGTTATTCAAAGCATTATGAAAGTGATTGCGCCCTATCCTGTGCCAGAGCCAGTCGCACAAATTGCCGCCCAAGCACTGAGTCAGAAAGGGCTCGAGCAAATGGCCGAACAAGTAGAGTATTTGCAACAACAAAAGCAATGTATCAAACAACAGTTAAGCCAATTCCCCGAGCTAGAATTAGTCGGTGACGATAAAGCCAATTTTATATTGTTCCGTCACCCGCAAAAACAGGCGTTAATGGACTTTTTAGTGACAAACTCAGTACTCATTCGTGACCAATCTAAACAAGTAAGCTTAGATAATTGCCTGCGTATTACGCTTGGCACTCAACAACAAAATGAAAAATTGCTAGCGTTAATGGCGAGCTTTTTTAACCAGCAGGAAAAATCAGCATGAGCCAGCAACCTATTCTTTTTATCGACCGTGACGGTACTTTGGTTGAAGAGCCAGCCATCGACAAACAACTGGATAGCTTAGAAAAGTTAGTCTTCGAGCCACAAGTTCTGCCTGTGTTGCTTAAGTTACAACAAAATGGTTTTCGTTTAGTGATGGTGTCGAACCAAGATGGATTGGGTACAGATAGTTTCCCGCAAGCCGATTTTGACTTAGCTCACGATAAAATGATGGACATTTTTGCTAGCCAGGGCGTGACATTTGACGACGTTTTGGTATGCCCGCATTTTGATAGCGACAACTGCGCTTGCCGCAAACCTAAACTAGGTTTAGTCAAAGATTATCTGCAACAAGGCAAAGTCGATTTTACTCGTTCATTTGTGATTGGCGACCGTGATACCGATATTCAGCTAGCTGAAAACATGGGCATTGTTGGTATTAAGTACAGCCGCGACAGTCACAACTGGCAAGCGATTGAAAAACAATTATTGGCCTCGACTCGTGTAGCGCACGTTGTACGTAAAACCTCTGAAACTAATATCAATGTCACAGTAGATTTAGACTCAAGCGCTAAATCGACTATTGAAACAGGCCTTGGTTTTTTTGACCATATGCTTGATCAAGTTGCCACTCATGCAGGGTTTGAGCTAACACTAACGGTAGATGGCGATTTGCATATTGACGATCACCACAGCGTAGAAGACACCGCCCTTGCACTTGGCGAAGCACTTAAAAAAGCTTTAGGCGACAAACGAGGCATTGGCCGTTTTGGTTTTGCTTTACCTATGGATGAATGCCGCGCTGAATGTATTTTAGATATATCCAATCGCCCACACCTAAAATTTGATGCTGAATTCAGCCGTGATCAAGTAGGCGAAATGGCTACCGAAATGGTGCCACACTTTTTCTACTCTATTGCGCAGGCAATGGGGTTGTCGTTGCACCTTTCCACCACTGAAGGCAATGCTCATCATCAGGTAGAAAGTCTGTTTAAAGTGTTTGGTCGCGCATTACGTCAAGCTATTCATAAACAAGGTGAAACTTTGCCTAGCACTAAAGGCGCCTTGTAAACATGGCTTCGCAACAAATTGTGATTATTAATACGGGCTGCGCGAATATTTCGTCGGTAAAATTTGCCATTGAACGTTTAGGTACACAAGTCACAGTAAGTGACGATTTGGCGGTTATCCAACAAGCTGATAAAGTATTTTTACCTGGCGTAGGCAGCGCCAATGCGGCCATGGCCAGCATTCAGAAAAAGCAACTTGTCAGCTGTATTCAAGGCCTTACTCAGCCTGTACTAGGCATATGTTTAGGCATGCAGTTAATGGTTGAAAAATCAGCAGAAAGCCTTAGCGATAACACTCCTTGTTTAGGACTTATTCCCGGACAAGTGAAACGTATGCAAGTAGGCGATTTACGTTTACCGCACATGGGTTGGAATACCGTGACTCCGTTTGCTGATGCGCCTTTATTTAAAGGTATCGATGAAGGAAGCTACTTTTATTTTGTGCACAGTTTTGCTGTGGCAGTATCAGAATTTACAATGGCCAGTTGCCAATACGCTATGGACTTTTCTGCTGCTATTCACAAAGACAATTTTTTTGGTGTGCAATTTCACCCTGAACGCTCAAGTGACGCAGGTGCACACCTTTTGAAAAACTTTATCGATTTATAAAACTCTGTGATAAGAAAAGGTTAACAAGCAAGATATGATCATCCCAGCTATAGATTTAATAGAAGGCTCAGTAGTGCGCTTATATCAGGGTGACTACGACCAAAAAACCGAATATAAACTCGATCCAATCGATGTAGTGCACAGTTACGCCGACCAAGGGGCACAATGGTTACACATTGTTGATTTAACCGGCGCCAAAGACACCGACAAACGTCAACTCGAACTGATAGGCAAAATGGTTGCGACTGGGCGTATGCACTTTCAAGCTGGCGGCGGCATTCGTAGCGAAAAAGATGTGACACAACTTTTAGACATCGGCGTCAAACGTGTGGTGATTGGTTCATTGGCAGTTAAAGAGCCCGAGCTGGTTAAAGGCTGGATCACAAAATACGGCGCAGACACCATAGTGCTAGCCCTAGACATCAACATTGACGAGTCTGGCAATAAGTTTATCGCCACTCACGGCTGGCAAGAAAACTCTGGCGTGTCGATTGAAGTTTT
>QIJM01000313.1 GCA_003232445.1 Paraglaciecola arctica | reverse complement strand
CCGCCCATGCCACCCATGCCACCGCCCATGCCGCCCATATCAGGCATAGCAGGTGAAGCGTCTTGAGGTGCATCAGCTATCATGGCTTCAGTGGTGATCATCAAACTTGCGATTGATGCAGCAAACTGAAGTGCAGAGCGAGTGACTTTAGTTGGGTCTAGAATACCCATTTCAATCATGTCGCCGTATGTGTCATTACCAGCATTGTAACCGTAGTTATCAGTGCCGTTTTTGACTTCGTTGGTCACAACTGATGCTTCAGCACCGGCGTTAGCCGCGATTTGACGCATAGGTGCTTCCATTGCTCGTAACAACAATTTAATACCGTGTGTTTGGTCTTCGTTGTCGCCTTTTAAATCACCCACTTTAGACGCTGCACGTACTAGTGCAACACCACCACCGGCAACTACGCCTTCTTCTACTGCTGCGCGAGTTGCGTGAAGTGCATCTTCAACACGGGCCTTTTTCTCTTTCATTTCAACTTCAGTGGCTGCGCCAACTTTGATAACAGCAACACCGCCAGCTAATTTAGCTAGACGTTCTTGCAGTTTTTCTTTGTCGTAGTCAGAAGATGAATCTTCGATTTGTCCTCGAATTTGCGTAACTCGACCTTTGATCATGTCTTCTTCGCCAGCACCGTCAACAACAGTAGTGTTGTCTTTGTTGATCACGATGCGTTTAGCTGTCCCTAAATCTTCTAGGGTTACTTTTTCAAGATCTAAACCGATTTCTTCAGAAATCACAGTACCACCGGTAAGAGTAGCGATGTCTTGAAGCATGGCTTTACGACGGTCGCCAAAACCAGGCGCTTTAACAGCTGCGACTTTTACAATACCGCGCATGTTGTTTACTACTAGTGTCGCTAGTGCTTCACCTTCAACGTCTTCAGCAATAATTAACAAAGGCTTAGAGGCTTTTGCTACAGCTTCAAGAGTAGGTAGTAACTCGCGAATGTTAGAGATTTTTTTGTCAACCAAAAGAATATACGGGCTTTCTAGTTCAACGGTGCCGTTTTCTTGATTGTTCATGAAGTAAGGAGAAAGGTAACCACGGTCGAACTGCATACCTTCAACTACGTCTAATTCGTTTTGAAGAGCTTGACCTTCTTCAACAGTAATAACGCCTTCTTTGCCTACTTTGTTCATTGCTTCAGCGATAAGATCGCCTACTTCAACGTCAGAGTTTGCAGAGATAGTCCCTACTTGAGCAATCGCTTTGCTGTCTGCACAAGGTACTGAAAGTATTTTTAATTCTTCAACGGCTACTCTAACGGCTTTATCGATACCGCGTTTAAGATCCATTGGATTCATGCCGGCAGCAACTGATTTCAAACCTTCAGTGACGATAGCTTGGGCTAATACAGTGGCAGTCGTTGTTCCGTCACCGGCTTCGTCATTGGCTTTAGATGCCACTTCTTTAACCATCTGTGCGCCCATGTTTTCGAACTTATCTTCTAATTCGATATCTTTGGCTACGGTCACACCATCTTTAGTGATGGTTGGAGCACCGAATGATTTGTCTAAAACCACGTGACGACCTTTAGGGCCCAAAGTCACTTTTACTGCATTAGCAAGGATGTTAACACCCGCTAGCATTTTTACGCGAGCGTCATCAGAAAAACGCACTTCTTTAGCTGCCATGATAATTATTCCTCTAAAATTCTGTTATTGGATTGGGTTTATTCGACTACTGCTAAGATGTCACTTTCACCAAGGATAAGCACTTCTTCGCCGTCTAACTTTTCAGTTTTAACCCCATAGCCATCGCTGAAAATCACGATGTCGCCGATTTTAACGTCGACTGCTTTTACGTCGCCGTTGTCTAGTACACGACCATTACCTACAGCGATAACTTCGCCGCGAGTAGATTTTTCTGCTGCAGAGCCTGTTAATACAATGCCACCGGCAGATTTACTTTCTTGTTCGTGACGCTTAACGATAACGCGATCGTTTAAAGGACGAATTGCCATTTTCAAATCTCCTGAAAATTCCAATGTTAATAATATTTTGTACCTTTTACATAAAGGCGATGATTAAGTAGAAGATGTATCGTCTACTTAGAATTTTTTTAATAGAACTGGGTTCTGCGTCCAGAGATGGGGTTAGCAGAATTGATCACAAGGTTTTTTTTATAAAAAAGTGAATAAATGCGATGTTTTCCTACATGAATTTGACATAAGCTAAGCGAATAATTGGTTATAGAGCATCCTCTCACACTGGTGACCCGGCAGGTTATGTTATCGAACGTGCTTTTGTTGAATAAGTATTTACTTTTAGAGGAATCGAAATACTGATGGCTTTTTACGTCACTGAAAACTGCATAAAATGCAAACACACAGATTGTGTAGAAGTCTGCCCGGTCGATTGCTTTTATGAAGGATCGAACTTTTTAGCAATAAATCCAGACGAGTGTATCGATTGCGCTCTATGTGAACCGGAATGTCCAATTGATGCAATATGCAGCGAAGATGAACTACCAGAAGATCAACAAAAATTTATTAAGATCAATAGTGAAGGCGCTGAAAAATGGCCAAATATAACTCAACAGAAACCGCCAATGCCCGACGCAGAAAAATGGGATGGCGTAGCCAACAAATTACAATATTTGGATATGTCTTAGCGGATGGACAAAGTGAATCTATCGATTATGAGTTGCTTCTACAGCACCAGTGGTCTTATCCCAAACTTGTGCAGAAAATATTTTTTGTCTTTAAAGAAGCAGACCATTATTTAATGGCAGGCAAGCCCCAGGTTTGTTGCTTCGCCAAATATTCTTCGCGAGGCAGTGCCACATAACGTGGATGCTTTCTAGGATCTAACCAAGCGAGTAATCTGTCCATATTGGGTTCAGCCATTGCCGTGCAACCTGCGGTGGCCACACCTGGGCCAAACCATATATGTAAAAAGATACAACTGCCTTGACCGCTAATATTGGCCATATTGTGATCGACGATAATGCCCTTTTTATAAATGTTTTGGTTGTCGTTGTGAATATCGCGACGCATGGGCTCTGTTGAGTCTTCTACTGCCTTTTTACCTACGACATTTTCATCCACTATTTGGTTGTAAAGTGATGAGCCGTTTACGTCTATGCAGTAATTGCTTGCGCTCATCGCACTATAGGGCATGGTAGTATTAAGCTGGTCTAAATAGCCAAAAGTTTGCGTTAAATCGAATACCCCTGCGGTGGCTCTGCCATCACCTTCTTGTTTGTAATAGCCATTTTGCGGCGAATGTAAACCTAGCCCCCAAGCAAGTCCGGTACGACCAATATTAACGGGAATGGCTGCATCGACGGCTTTCCATTGACCTTCTTTCCAGTCAAATTTTTGTAATGTGGCGGTGGTTGCATCCCAATTATCGGAGATCACCACCACGATTTGTTTGGTTTCAATTCGCTGCAACAAAGGTAAGTCGGTTTTGGGTGTTTTGGCACAGGCTGCGAGTAAAGTCATCAGTACGACTATTCCAAATTTGTGTGCGTTGTGTTTGCTTAAAATGGCCATGTTAGCTCCTGTAAACCGTTTATAGTTTCAATCCCCAGTCCAGGGTCTTGACCTAGTTCAATATATGAATGTTCAAAATTTACACCGCCGACTACGGGGTCATGTTGGCCTAAAGTTGGTCCGTCCAAATCAATTAGGCTAATACTAGAGGCTTTGGCGCTGGCTAAGTGTGCGGCTGCGGCAACGCTTATACTGCCTTCAAGCATGCAGCCAATCATGCAAGGTATGTTGTGTAATTCGGATAAATCTGCAATTTTAATGGCTTGACTTAAACCCGCACTTTTCATTAATTTGATATTGATAATGTCAGCCGCACCAGTTCGAATAAGGTCAATAACTTGCAACGGTGAAAAGGCACTTTCATCAGCCATTACGGGGGTGACAATCCGCTGACTAATATAACGCAAGCCGTCAATATCGTTGCTTTTAACCGGTTGTTCAATCAGCTCTAACTCAACACCCATCTGCTCCAGTTTTTGCATCGCATATACGGTTTGTTTAGCCGTCCATCCCTGATTGACATCCAGCCTAAGAGTGGCGCGTTTGTCTAATTCCTTATAGATGGCTCTTACCCGAGCAATGTCATGCTCAATGTCGATACCAATTTTAATTTTGAGGATATCGAAACCCTGACTCAAGGCTAGATTGGCGTCATCCAACATTTTATCAAGATGATCAACACTGATGGTGACATCTGTGCGCAAATGCACACTGCCACCGCCGAGTACCTTGTATAGAGGGGCTTTAAAGTATTTAGCCCAAAGATCATAAATGGCGATTTCAACCGCGGCTTTGGCACTGCTATTACCGATTACAGCATGTTGAATGGTGTGACAAATTGTATTGAGATCTTCGATATCCCGACCTAAAATTTGTGGCCCAATGACTTTGTCAATAACATAAAACATTGAGCCGTGGGTATCACCGGTAATCACCGGTGTTGCGGGTGCTGCACCATAACCGAGTTCGCCGCAGTTGGTTTCTACAATTACCACTAAGTCAGTGATGCTTTCTACCGTACGAATGGCTGTTTTAAAGGGGGTTTTTAATGGCACCTCTAACTTAGCAAAACGGATCGCGGTGATTTTCATGATGGCTTAATTTCCTAGCGTGATGCGTTTAATATTATAAATTTCATCTAGGTAAGTCGTTTGTTTGCTGAGTTGTAATGTGATTAACGGAGTGACCGATACAGCATTAAGTACGCCACTGTAATAATCCCCTTCAGGCGTCCAATAAGCGAGACCTTTAACATCATGGATCACAAATGGCTGATCGTTTTCTTTACCTAAATACAGCATGACGTGGCCTGGAATATAGATCAGATCACCTACCTGTAATTGTTTAATCACAGCCAGTTTGCTGGCCACATCAGAATTATCATCAAAACGAAAGTTTGTGCCGTATTCGCCCGCGCCTTGCTGGCCTGAATTACGTGGCATAAGGATGCCAAAGGTTTTGTAAATTTCACCGACAAAACCTGTGCAATCGCGACCATTATAGTCATGGCCCCAGCCATAGCGTTCGCCCAAAAATTTAAACGCTTGGGCAATAAGGTTATGCGATGTGTAATCAAGATAACCTAAATGTACATCTTGGGTACGGCCAATTAATGCAGTATGAATACTTAGGCTACCATCGTCATTTCGCACCGGTAGCGCTACTTCATAGCTGCTGGCCGTACTTTGACCATATAGCTCTGGTTGTTGTTGTGCTTCACTCAACAAAGGTAGTTTTACTCCCATATCAAGTTGTATTTGAGACACTCTCGGTTTAGAGGGGACGTAACTGGTGAATACCTTCGAGCCGGTGATTAACAAAAAGTCTTGGTGATCAACATACTCTTGAATTTGCTGTTTACTACCAAGGGCTATGGCGTCTTGCTGAACCCAAGCGAGGTAGTTGTAGTTTTGGATCAAATACCAATCTTGATCTGCACTTTGATGTAAAATAGCCACGGCTTCACCAGGGAATACTGCAGTTTCCTGAAAGCGGTCTAAATCTAAATCCATGTTCTCATTGAATACTCGGTCTAGGGTGGGGAAAGTGCGCAATGCTGAACGTTTGACCACTAAACCAAATTGCACAGGGTTACTGTCTTTAATCTGACCCGAGTTGACATTATCAAGATAAGTTTGGAATTGTGGTTTGCCTAATTGGGTGCCGTCGGCATAAAAGCGCGCGCTACTTGGCACGCTGCTAATGCTGGCTATTTTGTTGTTTAAAGTGATTTTATCCAGTGTAGT
>QIJM01000475.1 GCA_003232445.1 Paraglaciecola arctica | reverse complement strand
CTGCTTTGGAAGTGAGTACTAATGAAGAGCAGGGACCTATGCCGTCTTTTGATCTACTGGAACGTGCAGATAAAATTAAAAACCCCATCACCCTTGAAGAATTAGAAATTGTCTCTCGTTTGCTCGAGGCCAAGCTCGCTGATTTTAATATCGAAGCAAAAGTTGTCGGTGTGTATCCCGGCCCTGTTATCACACGTTTTGAAATGGATTTAGCGCCGGGTGTCAAAGTCAGCAAAATCACTACTTTATCGAAAGACTTGGCGCGGTCTATGTCAGCTATTTCGGTACGTGTGGTCGAAGTTATCCCCGGTAAATCTGTTATCGGTCTTGAGTTGCCGAATAAAAATCGTGACATGGTGCGTTTAAGTGAAGTGATCAGCGCCGACGTGTTCCAATCTTCAGAATCTCCACTGACTATGGTGTTAGGTGCGGATATTTCTGGTAAACCTGTTGTGGTAGATTTGGCGAAAATGCCTCACCTTTTAGTTGCGGGTACCACAGGCTCTGGTAAGTCTGTGGGTGTCAATGTGATGATCCTAAGCCTTTTATATAAATCTACGCCTGAAGATGTGCGCATGATCATGATCGACCCAAAAATGTTGGAATTGTCGGTTTATGAAGGCATTCCTCATTTATTATCAGAAGTGGTTACTGATATGAAAGAAGCCGCCAACGCATTACGCTGGTGTGTAGGTGAAATGGAGCGCCGCTACAAATTGATGGCTGCACTCGGAGTAAGAAATTTAAAAGGTTATAACACCAAAGTGCTGAATGCGATTGAAGCGGGTGAACCTATTCGCGATCCATTGTGGAAGTTTGAAAAAAGCATGGAAACTGAAGCGCCTTTCTTAGAAAAACTGCCAGCCATAGTCGTGGTAGTGGATGAATTTGCCGACATGATAGCGATTGTCGGTAAAAAAGTTGAAGAGTTAATTTCTCGTATTGCGCAAAAAGCCCGTGCTGCCGGTATCCACTTGGTGTTGGCTACCCAAAGACCTTCTGTTGACGTTATTACTGGTTTGATTAAAGCCAACATTCCTACCCGTATTGCCTTTCAGGTGTCCTCTAAAATTGATTCTCGAACTATCCTCGAACAGGGCGGTGCAGAAGCACTTCTAGGGGCAGGGGATATGTTGTATTTACCACCTGGAACCGGTGTGCCAACGCGTATTCATGGTGCATTTGTCGACGATCATGAAGTACATGCTGTCGTTGCCGATTGGAAAAAACGTGGGGCGCCGCAATATATCGACGAAATTTTAAACGGTGATGCCAACGCAGAGATTTTATTACCGGGCGAGCAGCCAGAAGACTCAGATCAAGAATATGATGTGTTTTATGATGAAGCTGTGGCTTTTGTGACACAAACCAGACGAGCTTCGGTATCCAGTGTGCAGCGAAAATTCAGAATTGGTTACAATCGTGCCGCAAGACTCGTGGAACAAATGGAACAAAGTGGCGTCGTAACTTCACCCGGGCATAACGGTAATCGTGAAGTATTGGCCGCTGCTGCTCCTAGAGATTAACCCTACAAGAAGTAATAATAAATGAACAAGCTACACCGGCTAAAACCACTGTTTTTATTCATCACTGTGTTGTTGAACAGTACATTTACCCTTGCAACAGATGTGGATGCCAAACAACAGCTGAAAGTTAAGCTGGCTATGCTGGCAACCTATCAAGCTAATTTCACTCAAACTGTGGTCGATATTGAAAATACTTTGTTACAACAGGCCACTGGTCGGATCGTGTTACAACAACCAAACAATTTATACTGGGAGTTGTTTGAACCAAACGAAAGTGTGTTATTGGCGGATGGTGATAATATCTGGAATGTTGATCCCTTTTTAGAACAAGTTGTGGTTTACGCGGCAGATGCTGCGCTTGAAAACAATCCTTTGATTTTGTTAACCAATCCCGATAGCAGTAAATGGCAAGAGTTTGAGGTGAGTCAATCAGATAACCAATTTATTATTACGCCACGTGAGCTAAATGGCGGTATCGAGTCGTTACGTTTAGTGTTTAACGGTGACATCTTAGTTGAGCTTGAAAGCCAAGATGGGCAACAACAAAAAAGTGTATTATCGTTCTCCGAAATAAAACAAAATAATCCATTACCCGATGATACTTTTATTTTTGTGATGCCTGATGGTTATGAGCTGGACGATCAACGATAAGTATGACAGCAGAATTTGACTTTGCAGACACTCAAGACTCGGTTGCACAGTTTGCACCTTTAGCCGCTCGTATGCGTCCACAAGTGATTGAGCAGTATTTTGGTCAGCAACATATCATTGGCCCTGATAAACCACTCAGAGCGGCGCTATTGCGTGGTCAATGCCATTCGATGATCTTGTGGGGTCCACCGGGAACAGGCAAAACTACCCTCGCAGAGTTGGTGGCCAATCATTGCCAAGCTCATATTGAACGGTTGTCAGCCGTGAGTAGTGGTGTTAAGGATATTCGTCAAGCCATAGACAATGCTAAACATTATGCTAGCCAGCATCGCCAGCGCACCATTTTGTTTGTCGACGAAGTGCACCGCTTTAACAAAAGCCAACAAGATGCGTTTTTACCCTACATCGAAGACGGTACAGTGACATTTATCGGTGCGACCACTGAAAACCCTTCTTTTGAACTCAATAATGCTTTGTTATCCAGAGCCAGAGTATATGTACTTAAAAGCTTAAGCAAAGATGATCTCAGTGAGGTCATAACACAAGCGTTAACTGATAAAGAACGTGGTTTAGGCCTTACTGATATCACTTTAGACGACCAAGCCAAGTCTATGCTGATTGATATGGCGACAGGTGACGCGAGGCGTCTGTTAAATTATTTGGAACTCAGCGCTGACTTCTTGCCTTCAGACTCAGTAGACAAAATCCTAACTGTAGACATGGTTAAACTGGCAGTTGGCGAAAAGGTTGCACAATATGATAAAAATGGTGACCAGTTTTACGATTTGATTTCAGCTTTTCATAAGTCGGTACGCGGCTCAGCGCCAGATGCAGCCTTGTATTGGTACGCACGTATGTTAGTGGCCGGATGCGATCCTTTATATGTCGCTAGACGTTTATTGGCGATTGCCACAGAAGACATTGGTAACGCTGATCCTAGAGCAATGCAATTATGCCTGAACGCATGGGATATATTTCAGCGTGTTGGGCCAGCAGAAGGTGAAAGGGCTATTGCGCAAGCTACGCTCTACTGTGCAAGTGCGGCAAAAAGTAATGCTGTTTATTTGGCATTTAACGCAGCTGTACAACACGCAAAAGACACACCGGATAGCGCGGTACCAGAACACTTAAGAAATGCACCTACTAGCCTGATGAAAGACTTAGGTTATGGCAAAGAATACCGTTATGCCCATAATGAGAACCACGCCTACGCAGCAGGAGAAAACTATTTTCCTGAAGGCTTGCGTGATACCCAATATTATCAACCTAGTGATCGCGGGTTAGAAAAAAAGCTACAAGAGAAATTAAAATTTTTAAAGGAGCTAGATTTGCAAAGTAGGGCGCAAAGGTATAATTAGTATGCATACAGTGAGCATGTATATTTTTATCGCAATTGGTGGGGCAACTGGCGCTTGTTTGCGTTATTTTCTTTCACAACTGATGCTTCAATGGTTTGGCAAAGGCTTTCCTTTTGGTACACTTCTGGTCAATATTGTGGGTTCATTTTTCTTAGGCTTTTTGTATGCATTACTGGAGCATGGTCAATTAGAATCAGCCCTATGGCGAACAACAATTGGAATTGGTTTTCTTGGTGCACTCACCACATTTTCCACATTCTCAGTCGATACGTTAATGCTCTTTCAACAGGGCTTGTGGTTCAAAGCTGCACTTAACGTAACATTAAATATATTGTGCTGCCTATTCGCAGCATGGTTAGGCACTCAAATAGTGAAAGGTTAGATAAAACAAGATGTTAGATCCAAAATGTTTACGTGGCGATATTCAACAGACCGCAGAAAAACTAAAAAGAAGAGGTTTTGAATTAGATGTAAATTCTTTTATTGAATTAGAAGAAAAGCGCAAGTCATTACAGATTAAAACCCAAGAATTACAAAACGAACGCAATGTGCGTTCTAAATCTATTGGCAAAGCTAAAGCTTCGGGTGAAGATATTCAGCCTCTTTTGGCTGAAGTGGGAAAGCTAGGTAGTGAATTAGATTCAGCAAAAGCCGAGTTGTCAGTTTTGTTAGAAGAAATTGTAGCACAGTCTCAAACTATCCCTAATTTACCAGATGATTCGGTGCCTGAAGGTGAAAATGAAGATGGCAATCTTGAAATCAGTCGTTGGGGCACACCACGTGAATTTGATTTTGATATAAAAGATCATGTCGACCTGGGTGCAAACCTAAATAAAGGTGTGGATTTTGATGCGGGGTCAAAACTGGCTGGTGCACGTTTTGTCGTGATACGTGGACAGGTTGCTCGTCTTAATCGTGCCATTGCTCAGTTTATGTTGGACTTACATACACAAGAACATGGTTATGAAGAAACCAATATCCCTTTGTTAGTTAATGAAGAAAGCATGATAGGCACAGGCCAATTCCCCAAGTTTGAAGGAGACTCTTTTCATACTAAACCCGCCACCGAAGAAGGTCAGGGTTTGTCACTTATTCCAACATCAGAAGTGCCTTTGGCCAATATTGCCCGTGACGAAATCTATGCGCTGAAAGATTTACCCATAAAAATGACGGCTTTTAGCCCCTGTTTTCGCAGTGAAGCAGGATCCCACGGCCGTGATACCCGAGGACTCATTCGTTTACATCAGTTTGAAAAAGTGGAACTGGTGCAACTAGTGACACCAGACAGTTCTTTTGATGTTTTAGAAGAGCTAACCCAACATGCTGAAAAGGTACTTCAATTACTTGAATTACCTTATCGTAAAATGTTGCTCTGTACTGGCGACATGGGCTTTGGAGCCTGTAAAACTTATGATCTTGAAGTGTGGTTGCCCGCTCAAGATACCTACCGCGAAATTTCTTCATGCTCAAATACGCTGGACTTCCAAGCCCGTAGAATGCAAGCCCGCTTCCGCGGAGAACAAGGTAATAAACCTGAGTTATTGCATACCCTTAATGGTTCAGGCTTAGCAGTTGGGCGGACACTAGTGGCTATTTTGGAGAACAACCAGCAAGCAGATGGCTCTGTGACTGTGCCTAAAGTGTTACAGCCTTATATGGGTGGGTTGGAGAAGATTGGCTAGGGGATTTGGTTTTATTTGAATTGGAAAAGGTGAGATTGGGTTCACCTTTTTTGTTTTTGATTCAAAAGGGTGGATTATCGAGGTTGATTCCGCAAGTTAATACAGATTTTAAGCTTTTAAAGCATACGCTTCGCTTACCGTCATCCATGACGTTTTTCACACAGAATCCGTTCTGTGCGACCTACTTTTTGCCTACAGCAGCAAAAAGTAGGCAAAAAATGCCGCCCTCCAAACAATGCTCTTCTCCCACTAATTTTCTCATTTTTGCAGGTCGAAATAATTCGTTCCAGACGAGCTATTTCTCAATCGCCTATCCATGCGATTGACCTACAAAAATGAGAAAATTAGTGGCGAGCATTCAGTCGGGAGTAGTGCAAAAGATAAAAAGCACCTGCGATGCCGACAAAGAGTTTTATGGCATTGCCATTTTTCAATTTTTAATTCATGACTTTGTGTGAAATTGCGATGGGTGTCTCTATAAATGTCGTTTTTCGTTTAATCCGAATGCCGAAATGGAATATCTTGAAGATGATAGTTTATTTTCCAAGACAACGGCTCAGTTAGTACATGGTTGGGAGTG
>QIJM01000400.1 GCA_003232445.1 Paraglaciecola arctica | reverse complement strand
AAAAAGACGCGCTTTTTTCGATGAAAATAAAAGCCAAAAACCGGGGTAAATAATGTTTGGTTGAAGCGTGTTTTTCGACAGCCTAGGATTACACTAATTGGATAGCGGATCTACGAGAAACATTACAGACCCATGATTGCCTGTTATCTTACAAAAATGGCTTATGGTGCCTAAAAAACCGTTTATTGTCTTGGCAGGTGTTAGGAAGCAGGCTTTTTGACAATCATTTGGATACTTTTAAGACTGCTGTCCTAGAGGTTCTTCAAGTTGACGATCCTTCTTTTGAGCTACCAAGCGAAGAAAGATATGCTGCTGCTACCCACGGTAAGGTATTACCTTATTCTGGTAATTTACGTGAGGGCTTAGCAGAAACATTGGCGCTTATCGGTAATAAAGCTGATTCATTAACTAATTGCACCCAAGAAAAAGCAGGATCTATTGCAGTATTATCTGTGCGTGAGTTATTCGAGGAAAGTGATTGGATACGCTGGGGTAGCCTGAATAGCATACTTCCAATCCTATCAGAAGCGAGTCCAAGTGAGTTTCTTTCTGCTGTTGAAAATGCTATCACTGTCTCACCTTCACCCTTTGATAAGTTATTTGATCAAGAAGATACCGGTGTATTCGGGAGAAACTATATTACTGGTCTACTATGGGCTCTTGAGGGAATCGCTTGGGAGGAAACATACTTGAGTCGCACTACGGTTGCTTTGGCAGAAATAGCCTCACATGATCCCGGCGGTAATTGGGCAAATAGACCCGGTAATTCACTGACAGATATTTTCCTTCCTTGGATGCCACATACATTGGCTTCTGTTGAAAAGCGTCAAGCAGCACTTAAAACAATTTGCACTGAGCAGCCCGAAGTTGCCTGGAAACTGTTGGAGAGTTTACTTCCAAACCAACATTCAACAACTTCCGGTACTCACAAACCCAACTGGAGAGAAACGATACCTGAAGGCTGGAAGAAAGGTGTTACGAATAGTGAATATTGGGAGCAGTCCCGGTTTTGTGCTGAATTGATTGTTGAGCAAGCAGGTTTTGATGTCATCAGGCTCGCATCTTTGGCGAGTAACTACGACCATTTGCCCCCGCCAGCTTCTGAAACATTGAGAGATAAGCTTTTATCTGAAAACTGTTTGCAGCTACCTGAGCAAGAGCGTTTACCCCTATGGGATGGATTGTGCAAATTAATTACCCATCATCGCCGTTTTCCAGAAGCTGAGTGGTCATTGGGGAATGATGTTCTAAACCCACTGGAAGAGATAGCGAGTCGCCTAGCCCCTAAAAGCCCAAGCCTTTTGAATAAACGCCTGTTTTCAGATGCTGATGCATATCTCTATGAAGGCGATGGGGATTGGAAAGAAGAGCAAAAGAAACTATTTCAGATACGAAAAGCCGCAATAGAAAATATCTTGAATGAAGGGCGTATCCCTCAAGTGCTAGAGTTTGCTTCCACAGTTTCCAATGCCCACCTTGTAGGTGAAGTACTTGCGGATTTTGATCAACCTGAGTTTGATGCAGAACTTTTACCTACTTTATTAGATAAGACAGATCAAAGTCTTTGGTTCTTAGTTGCTGCTTATGCATGGCGTCGTAGATTCATGGGCAACTGGCAGTGGTTTGATGATATTAACAAGGCTGACTGGGAGCCAAAGCAGATAGCTTTACTGTTGTGCGCTTTGCCATTTGAGGAAAATGCCTGGGATCGAGCTGCGCAGTTGCTTGGTGAAAATGAAGGTGAGTATTGGAATAACACTAATGCAAATACCTATCAGACAGAGGACGATACTGAGTATGCTCTCCGGAAATTACTTGAATTCGGCCGACCAAGTGCTGCTATTGAGGGGTTTTCCAGAGACTTATTCAAGAAGAAAGATATCAACTCTGAATTGGCTTGTACCGCTTTATTAGCGTTAGTGCAGGCTGAAGAACCTAGTGGTAGAATTGATGGCTACAATATAACCAAAATCATTAAAGTTCTTCAAAAAAATACTGCCACTGACCAAGATAAGCTTTTTCAAGTTGAATGGGCTTATCTGTCACTACTTGATAGGCACAGCGATGGTTTTCCAGTTACCCTAGAAAATAGGCTAGCTTCTGACCCCGGTTTTTTCTGTGAGCTTATTCAATTGATCTATCGAGCTAAGGGAGAGGAGTCAAAAAAAGAGCCTTCCCCGCAGCAGTGTAATATTGCTACTAACGCATACAGTTTGCTTTCTACATGGAAAATTGTCCCCGGTACTCAGGCGGGTGGGGAGTTTGAGCCAGATACTTTTACGAAATGGCTAAGTTCAACAGAAGAGATAGTTAAAGCCTCTGGACATTATGATGTTGCGATGATTCAACTTGGTGATGTGCTCGTTAATGCCCCAGAGGAGCTAGACGGTTTATGGATTCATCCTGTGATTGCCGAGGCTATGAATAGCAGAGAGCGCTCTAGCCTTCGCAATGGATATAGTACAGGTATTTATAACTCCAGAGGTGTCCATACAGTTGACCCAGAAGCTAAGCCAGAGAGAGCACTGGCAGAGAAGTACCGACAGCGAGCAGATCAAGTGGAGAATGCTGGGTATCAACGATTAGCAACCACGTTGCGGGGTGTAGCCGATAGTTATGACCGAGAAGCTGAACGAATCATTTCAGGAAATGGAGTTCCATATTGAAAAACCGTATAACAATCACATACACTCGGCAGCAAAAAGCGTCGCTCGTACCTCGCTCTGCTTTTTGCTACCGGTGATGTGGGCGTTATGTGTTGAAACTAAATAAAAAATCATAATGAAATTCGCACTAGTTAATGAAAAGAAGACCGCAGCAACGAAAGGAGCTAGAGGAGTATGTCAATTCTGCGAGTCAGCAGTAAGTGCATTTTGTGGTGAAGTATATGCTGCCCACTGGAAACATGACAAAAAATGTAAATGTGATCCATGGCGGGATAATGAAACTGAATGGCACAGAGCATGGAAAAATAAATTCCCAACAGCGTGGCAAGAGGTAGAGCATCGTGACAAAAGCGGCGAAAAACACATAGCTGATGTTAAAACTGATACTGACTGGGCAATTGAATTCCAACATTCCTATCTCAAGCCTGAAGAACGCCGCTCCCGAAATGTATTTTATAAAAAGCTTGTTTGGGTTGTTGACGGGACAAGGCGAAAAACTGATAGCAAACAGTTCGCTAAGATTATAAAAGAAGATAGCATTAAGGTTATTGATAGTCCTCCAACAATAAAAGTGCTCTTTCCGGAAGAATGCAGGCTTTTTAACGAATGGGGAAATAGTGAAGCACTAGTGTTATTTGATTTTAGTGGTAACAACGAAAACAATAATTCACTGCTTTGGTTTTTATACCCACAAATGCAGTCTGGCAACGTTTACTTGTCTTATATTAATAAATCTGGTTTTGTTGAATTAAGCAATAATGACGGTTTTGAAAAATTAGCGCAAGATGTGATTACACCAATGCATAAAGAAATATTGCCAATGTACGAAGCAAATATTAAACATAGACGATGAGTGCAAAAACACATAACAAGTCACTGGTGCGGGACTCTCGCCGAAAAACGGCTCGTGCCCCACAGCTCAGGCGTTAGGGATAAAATAATTATTTTACTTAGATTCTGGTTTTTTTGAATTAGAACGCCCTAGAATGAACGCTGAAACCAATCCAATCACTCCACCGGTTCCGATTAGAGTCCCTGCAACTGGGTGATCATTTACAGCTATATAAGTACCGCACAACAGAGCAACTATACCAATAATAAATGCAAATATTTGCCCCATAGTAATTTCCAATTTTTTTGCATCTAATGCCGTAGCTTGCATTTTTCTAATATGATCGGCATCCTTTTCAGCCATTACCAAAATACGCTCAGCAAAACCTTCATGAACGTCGTTATACTCTTTCAGAATTCTAGGATGTGGTAACGGGCCAGAAAATGAAGACGCTTCGATTGTTAATGTACTTCTTATTTCTGGATGTTGACTTACAAGCTCACCGAGTTTTGGGTTATCTTCTAGAAATTGTTCAACAATAGGATCAATTTCTTTTTCTTGAGTATTCGATTCTTCTAAAGGATTATTTTCTGAGGTATTAGAGATGCTTGTTTCTTGAATCTTCTCTTCGGTCACGTTTTTTCTGCTCATTAATTAATGAATTTTGGAGTGAGGGTTCTACTGTAAATTTTTCAAGAGTAGATGCATCCATCTCTCTAATTGCAGCATTTAATTTTTCAAGCTCATCATTGGAAATATTAAACTTAAGTGCCTCAACAATTAGAGTTTTAGTCATATTATTTCCAACTTGCTCCCAAGCTTCATGAGAAGCAGGTCTAGTTGGAATATAGGAACTATAATTGCTACTTGGCAATAAATTCAATATCCTAGAAAAACCTTGCATTATATGTGTCATATTTTTTTATCCAAATAAAATCATATATATTGATGTATATCGCCCAAATATACTATTATCTTTAGAAAAGGCAATAATTATACCTTTGTTCATATAATATATACCCTTATTTATCAATAATTTAGGAATTATGTCATCAATTTCTATTGTAGCTCAATTATTTGACCGCGATACCGTACAATATATCCTTAACAATAGCATACAACGGACATTTCACAGCGTGGTTTCTGTGTGCTATTCGCTCGCGCTCATTGTCGCACACAGAAACCACGCTGTGAAATGCCGCTGATGCTAGACGTTAGATTTTCAAAAGGGGGTTAGCCTGAAAAATCTAGATAAACTAGCTGACTTTGTCCTCAAGTTGATCAAAATAATTAGGCCAAAGTTTTATAACAAGCTGAGCTGGGTAGTTGTAACCACTGGCCTAGCCCTTATGGTAACGCCACTTTTAGAAAAAGTTATATCTGCGATAATTGAGGATTCATATAATATAAAGCTCACTGGAGATAATGATGTTGTATGGGGATTTTCTCTAGTAGTCATTGGTCTAACTTATCATCTATCTACACCAAGTTTATTTAAGCTTGTTGGAAGAAAAGAACGGCTTGAATTAAAAGCCAAACATATTGAACATGATAAAAATATATTTACACAAGCTGATGGTATTATGAATGGTAGCTTTCTATCTGACTTTCTTTCATGTTTAGGAAATGACCATTCATATCGTTTAAATGATACTCGAACACTTGAAAATATTTGTCAATTTCTAGCTAAAGATGAAAATCAGTTTATTTCTAGAAATTTGGAACAAGTAACTCAAGAATTTTTAAAATCCAGCGTGAAATTATTGGATTTTAGTGCTTATAAGTTCTATATTTTTCCTGATAACCAAACCAGTGGAAATTCTCGATTATGTATGGCGCCCGCTCTAAATATGGATAGAGCGGGACATGTTACACAAGAGCAACAGGCTCAATATCGCGAACTAACTGGCAACTTGGACAATTTAATACGTGATATAAGGGAGAAATACAGAAAATGGAGGTCTGATATTAAATATGAACTTATCATCTAACAAGGGGTAACAATATTGTGATCGCCCATGAATTGCCGCACACTGTGGGAGCGACTGATAAATACGACCCGCAGACGATCAGCCTGTTTTCCCCATGGGTTTCGCAGAGCCGGATAGGGAACCGGCGTTGCCGCAGGAGTTTGCGGAAATCATGGCCGGTCGGGTGCCATTAAGTAATACCTAGATCCTGCAAGTAGAAACATTGATTAAACGAAAATGGTAAGCTCACCAATCAGTTAATTGCCTTTAACCACAACCGGTGAGTCACCATTTTCATGAATAAGCATACCAGAAAAAAGCCAGGCAAAGCACGC
>QIJM01000576.1 GCA_003232445.1 Paraglaciecola arctica | reverse complement strand
CTTCACACTGTGATTTTTGTTTGTATAATCGAATAGGAATTAAAAATGTCCTATATTTCAAATAAGGGACACTTATAGAGACATATGAGCGTTTAGAGACATTTAAAGGACATTTAATTTCATTAAAACACTGCTCCTATAACAGAAACACCCAAAATGACTGTTGTCCTTATATCCGATAATACCCGCAAATACCCGATTTCAAATGGATTCGCATGGACAACATTAGGGTGGTACACTTAGGTTCTACCTTGAATGCCAGATAGATTTTTAACTTTAAGGTTATCAGCAACTTACAGGCGTTCCGTAAGATTTAAAATGCAGTGGTTCAAGTCCTTACTTGTATCAACAAGTCATCAACTTGATCAGCGAAATGCGCATGAATGGTACCTTACAAACAGGGCAGAAATTACCAAACAGGGCAGAAATTACCGTCTTTGCGTAACTTATCAGCTTCTCTATCCGTCAGCATACCCACAGTTAAACAAGCATATATCGAATTAGAGCGGCAAGGATTAATTTTAGCCAAACCCAAATCTGGTTATTTCCTTACTCATCAATGCACATCAGAGCAACCTAGAAAGGCACGTTTACCGAATAAACCTATGGCCGTCAGTCGCCAGCAGTTAATCGAGGATGTGTTTAAGTCTATTCATCAACCTCATAATTTAGCCCTTGGCGTGGCTAACCCTGTTGCCGCATTACCCATTACCAAAACCCTTAATCGCACCATGCGCCGTGTTATGTCCGTGATGGGCGATAAAGCCTTGCACTATGGATCAGTTGCCGGTTATGAACCACTCAGAAGACAACTTGCCTTTAGTTATATGGAATATGCCCTGCCCTTGGCGCCAGATGACATCATTATCACCAATGGTGCCCAAGAAGCACTTAATATTGCACTGCAATGTGTCGCTAAAGCGGGCGATGTCATTGCGGTGGAGTCGCCCTGCTATTTTGGTATTTTAGAGTTGATTGAGAATCTTGGCATGTTGGCATTAGAGGTGCCTATCTGTCCAGAGGACGGGTTAACCACTCAAGATGTAGAAAAAGCCATTGGTAAACACCCCGTCAAAGTTTGTGTTTTTTCTAGCACTATCGCGAATCCTATGGGCTGTGTATTAGCTGATGACGCTAAACAACAAATAGTTGAGCTATTAGAAAATAACGACATCCCCTTAATCGAAGACGATGTTTATGGCGATTTATATTTCACCAAAAAACGTGGCATACCCGCACAAAAATATAGTAAAAAAGGGTTGGTAATTACCTGTAGCTCCTTTTCCAAAACAGCTGCTCCAGCGTATCGAATTGGTTGGATAGCCACACATAAATTCAGTCAAAGGTGCGCGCAGATAAAACGCTCCCTGTCAGGTTCTTCATCACATATGATTCAAATTACTCTATTTGAATTTGTCAGAAGTGGCGACTACGAGCGATACCTCACTCAATTGCGCGGTGTATTGGTCACCAATAAAGCACGTATGATTAATATGCTGCAACAGTTGCTAGGTGAAAGTATAAGAATAAGCGACCCTAAAGGCGGCTGTGTGCTTTGGTTAGAGTTAGATAAGTCAATCAATAGCGCCGATATTTTTCAATTAGCATTACAGCAAAACATCAGTGTCAGTCCAGGCACGTTATTCTCCCCAAGCAACCGCTATCAACACTGTATTCGACTAAGTTATGGGCTACCTTGGAACGATAGAGTTGAAGAAGGTCTTAAAGTGTTTGCGGATATATGTCGAAGCGTTTTCCCATCTCAATAATTTATATTTTGAAGGCGAGTAGGCAGGAAAAGGCGTCGCTTTTGACATTCCATCCATTGCACAGCTTGTTATAAACTCTAAATATCTAGATCTTCGTAATATCGAATACTTGGGGGCTGCGATAACATTGCCCCTAGTACTTCTAGTGCACCCGTCTCTGTTCTCCAACCAAGATACTTTTCATTTTTCTCTCTGCTTTCCCACACTTCAAGAAGAACCAAATTAAGTGGACTAGATATATTCCACCGCGATTATCTCAAACTCAACCTTACCTTTAGGCGTTTGAATATTCGCCACGTCATCTAGCGACTTACCAATCAAGCCTCGAGCAATGGGCGAGCCGACAGAAATTAAGTTGCTCTTAATATCAGCTTCATCTTGGCCTACTATTTTGTAGGTAATTTCTTCATCGGTTTCCAAATTGATAATGGTCACAGTTGTACCGAAGATAACTTTGCCATTATTGGTCATTTTGGTGACATCAATAATCTGTATGTTAGACAGCTTACCTTCAATATCTTGTAAACGTCCTTCACAAAAACTTTGTTGCTCACGAGCAGCGTGATACTCAGCATTTTCTTTCAGATCACCATGTTCTCTTGCTTCAGCAATAGATTTAACAATTTGTGGTCTTTTTACCGACTTTAAATATTTCAACTCTTCACGGAGCAATTCTGCGCCTTTGGCTGTCATTGGATATTGGGTCATATCAACAACTCTCTTATTTCTGTTATACAATTTAATCTAATGGGTACTAAATACGACTTTTCAACTAAGGAACAAACTGACGCGCAATTTACCCTCCATTGTCAATACTAGTAAATACGAGTATGTAACTCTTGTACTGACGTCACTCGTGCTCTGTCATCCGCTTTATTGGCATTAACGGTAGCAAACGCCGCGTTCATGGTGGTGGTATAAGCCACTTTGTTTAATAGCGCTTCTTTACGGATGTAAACAGAGTCATCAATCGCTTGGCGACCTTCAGTGGTATTCACAATGTAGCAATATTCACCGTTTTTGATGGCATCCACAATGTTTGGACGACCTTCACTGAGTTTATTGACTACGCTGCATTCAACACCTGCATTATTCAATACCGTCGCCGTACCTTTAGTCGCTTCTAGGGCAAAACCTTTAGAAGTCATGGTTTGGCCTAGTTCAATCACTCGATTTTTATCATTTAGGCGAACCGATAACAACGCTTTACCACCAACAGGGATTGGCTGACTGGCACCTAAATTAGCTTTTGCGTACGCTTCTTCGAAGCTTTCACCTACGCCCATCACCTCACCCGTTGAGCGCATTTCAGGCCCAAGTAATGGATCAACACCTTGAAACTTAGCAAAAGGTAGGACGACTTCTTTAACCGAGTAAAACGGTGGGATGATTTCTTTGGTAATACCTTGTGATACTAGTGATTGACCGACCATGGCTCTTGCACCAATTTTGGCTAGCGGCATACCTGTGGCTTTTGATACAAAAGGCACTGTGCGCGCAGCACGAGGGTTGACTTCAATCAAATACACTTGACCATCTTTTACAGCAAATTGGGTATTCATCAAACCTACAACACCTAATTCCAACGCCATGGCTTTCACCTGCTGCCGCATCACATCTTGAACTTCCGTGCTAAGTGAATAAGGCGGTAATGAACAGGCCGAGTCACCAGAGTGCACCCCTGCTTGTTCGATATGCTCCATAATGCCACCAATCACTACGTCTGTGCCGTCACAAATGGCATCAACATCCACTTCGATAGCATCGTCTAAAAAGCGATCTAACAATACAGGCGAGTCATTGGATACTTTGACGGCATTGTTTAGGTAACGTTTAAGATCGTTAACATCGTAAACAATTTCCATGGCACGCCCCCCTAAAACATAAGAAGGGCGCACAACCAATGGGAATCCAATTTTGTCTGCAGCGACTAAAGCTTGTTCCAAATTTCTAACAGTTGCATTAGCTGGCTGCTTAAGATTAAGTTTATTAACCATTTTTTGGAAACGTTCACGGTCTTCTGCTTTATCAATCGCATCTGGCGAAGTTCCAATGATGGGCACCCCAGCTGCTTCTAATTCGCGGGCTAATTTAAGCGGTGTTTGCCCACCATACTGTACAATCACGCCTTTAGGTTTTTCGATGCGTACAATCTCTAACACGTCTTCTAAAGTAACCGACTCAAAATACAAACGGTCAGAGGTATCGTAATCGGTAGAAACCGTCTCTGGGTTACAGTTGACCATAATGGTTTCATAACCATCTTCACGCAGTGCAAGTGCTGCATGAACACAGCAATAATCAAACTCAATGCCCTGCCCTATACGGTTTGGACCACCGCCCAACACCATAATTTTATCATTATCGGTTGGGTTAGCTTCACACTCTTCATCATAAGTGGAATACATATAAGCTGTGTCAGAGGAGAATTCAGCCGCACAAGTATCTACGCGTTTGTAAACGGGGTGAATGTCAAAACCACGACGTATTTCGCGCACGTCAGTTTCATCTACGCCGGTTAATTCGGCAATTCTAGAATCGGCAAAACCTTTACGTTTGAGTATTTTCATCAAGTCTTCGTCGATTGAAGATAACCCGGACTCATGTATCTGTTGCTCAAGGATGATCAGTTCTTCAATTTGCACCAAGTACCATCTATCGATATTGGTTAATTCGAATATTTCATCCACTGACATACCCATGCGAATGGCATCAGCAATGTACCAAATACGTTCAGCACCCGGCTCGCGCAATTCACGGATGATTTTGGTTTTTGCCTCTGGCGCAGTAATATCGATAATAGAGTCTAGGCCATTCACACCGATCTCTAATCCGCGTAAGGCTTTCTGTAATGACTCTTGTTGGTTACGACCAATGGCCATTACCTCACCCACAGATTTCATTTGTGTGGTCAAACGGTCATTGGCACCCGCAAATTTTTCAAAGTTAAAACGAGGTATTTTAGTCACCACGTAATCGATAGTAGGTTCGAACGAAGCTGGGGTTAATCCGCCAGTGATATCATTGGCCAATTCATCGAGGGTATATCCTATGGCTAATTTAGCGGCGACTTTGGCAATAGGGAAACCTGTCGCTTTTGATGCCAATGCAGAAGAACGAGATACCCTAGGGTTCATCTCAATAACCACTAAACGGCCAGTTTCAGGATCCACACCAAACTGCACATTTGAACCGCCGGTTTCAACACCAATCTCGCGCAATACGGCAATAGCCGCGTTACGCATGATTTGAAATTCTTTGTCGGTCAAGGTTTGTGCTGGCGCAACGGTGATAGAATCGCCTGTATGCACACCCATAGGGTCGATGTTCTCTATGGTACATACAATAATGACGTTGTCAGCTTTGTCTCTGACCACTTCCATTTCGTATTCTTTCCAGCCAATTAATGACTCATCTATCAACAATTCGCTAGTAGGTGATAAATCTAATCCTCGACAACATATTTCTTCAAACTCTTGTTTATTGTAAGCAATACCGCCGCCTGAACCGCCCATAGTGAAAGAAGGACGAATAATACAAGGGAATCCTATGCGAGTACTGACATCAAATGCTTGCTCAATAGAATGAGCAATCTCGGCGTGAGGACACGCTAAACCAATCGACTTCATGGCTTTATCAAAACGTTCCCGATCTTCTGCTTTATCAATCGCATCGGCTGTGGCACCAATCATTTCAACGCCAAACTCTTCAAGCACACCGTGTTTATTTAAATCAAGGGCGCAGTTTAAGGCGGTTTGTCCACCCATAGTGGGCAATACTGCATCAGGACGTTCTTTCTCGATGATCTTTTTCACTACTTCCCAGTGAATAGGCTCAATGTACGTGGCATCGGCCATTTCAGGATCCGTCATGATGGTAGCTGGATTTGAGTTAACCAAGATCACGCGGTAACCTTCTTCGCGCAGGGCTTTACAAGCTTGTGCACCTGAATAGTCGAATTCACAAGCTTGGCCTATTACGATAGGCCCAGCGCCTAAAATCAAAATGCTTTTTATGTCGGTACGTTTTGGCATGTCACTAATTACTCTACTAAATTTGTACTTTAGATGGTGCGTGCTTTATCGGCTCTGCTGCATCAACTCTATGAAATGGTCAAACAATGGCGCTGCGTCATGTGGCCCTGGGCTTGCTTCTGGATGCCCTTGGAAACTAAAAGCAGGCTTGTCTGTACGATGAATACCTTGTAAAGATTTATCAAATAACGACACATGAGTCACCTCTAAAGTATTCGGCAAATTACTTTCATCTACCGCAAACCCATGATTTTGACTGGTGATCATAACCCGCTCACCTTTAATATCCTTAACAGGATGATTAGCACCATGATGACCAAATTTCATTTTGACTGTTTTCGCACCACTAGCTAATGCTAATAACTGATGACCTAAACAAATGCCAAAAATAGGAATGTTTGTCTCTAACAATTGTTTAATGGCGGTGATGGCGTAATCACAAGGTTCAGGGTCGCCTGGGCCATTTGACAAAAACACACCGTCTGGTTTTAGGGCTAAAACTTCATCAGCAGTGGTTTTGGCTGGCACCACTGTAAGTTTGCAGCCACGGTCGGCTAACATACGTAAAATATTGCGTTTTACACCAAAATCATAGGCAACCACGTGAAAAGCGGGGGTATCTAATCCTGTTTGGTATCCTTCGCCTAATACCCAACTTCCATCGGTCCATTGGTAAGGTTCATCACAGGTCACTTCTTTGGCTAAATCCATGCCTTTAAGACCCGTAAAGTTTTGTGCTTTAACTAAAGCCGCAGATCCATCTAATGGAATGTCGTCAAGGGTATTACTGGCAATGATACAACCGTTTTGTGCACCTTTGTCACGCAAAATCCGAGTCAATCTACGAGTATCAATGTCTGCAATCCCCAGAATGTTATTTTCTTCTAGATATTCAGACAGACTCTGTTCACTGCGATAGTTACTAACAAGCAGTGGCAAGTCACGAATAATCAGGCCTTTGGCCCAAATTTTATTTGATTCACAATCTTCAGAATTTATGCCCGTGTTACCAATATGAGGGTAAGTGAAAGTGACAATTTGTTCTGCGTAAGACGGGTCGGTTAGAATTTCCTGATACCCTGTCATTGAGGTATTAAACACCACCTCGCCCACAGACACACCAGAAGCTCCAATAGCAGTGCCTTTAAAGACAGAGCCATCCTCAAGCACTAAAAGGGCAGAATTAGCCAAATCAACCTCCAGGTTAGATATTAAACGGTTTTAACCTAGGACTCTGACTTTTCAGACAATTAGCAGAGCCCATGCACACCCACATAAGCACTTGATTAATATGAATACTTAGTCAACTTGCAAATTATAAAAAGGTGAAGTCTGAACAACCTCACTAAATTTTGGCAAATCCGGAATATTATACATACAAGCTAGTTTCAGGTCTATTCACAATTATAAAAATGCATAAATAACCGTTTAATCATACTTTTTATATATAAGGGTTAAAAACAGCTATTCACATGTTATTGAAGCATATACCCAAACCACCTCAAAATGTCGGAAACGCGCATTTTGAGGTGGCTTGGGTATAGTCATTTAAAACCCAACACATCTTGCATATCGTACAAACCCGCTGGTTTATCGATAACCCAACTCGCCGCTTTTACGGCTCCTTTGGCAAAAGTTAATCGACTTGAGGCCTTGTGGGTGATCTCTAATCGTTCACCTATATCGGCAAACAATACAGTGTGTTCGCCTACTACATCGCCTGCCCTGACAGTGGCAAAACCTATAGTGTTATGCTCTCGTTCACCTGTTTCACCTTCTCGGCCGTACACCGCACATTCAGACAAATCCCGACCTATTTCATCAGCAATTGCTTCGCCAATGGCCATCGCTGTGCCCGAAGGTGCATCTTTCTTAAATCGATGGTGAGCTTCTATAATCTCAATATCAGCCGAGCCCGCCATCACAGAAGCCGCTTTTCTAACCAAATTCAGCATCAAATTAACACCCACACTGTAGTTAGCAGCAAAAACAATAGGAATATGTTTGGCAGCGGAGTCTAACGCCGCCTTTTGTTCGATATTTAAGCCCGTGGTACCAATGACTATAGGTTTGTTGTGTGCCACACAAAAAGCCAGATTGTCAGTGAGTGCAGCAGGTAAGGTAAAATCAATCAGTACCTCTATTTGTTCGATATGTGTAGAGAGATCAGCGCAGATCAACAAGCCTTTTTTACCTATGCCTGCGAGTTCTCCCACATCTAAACCCACCAAGGAAGATGTCGCTCTCACGGCAGCGGCGGTCAATTTGTCATCCGCACTTTGCTCAACAGCATCAATCAAGACTCTGCCCATGCGGCCATTGGCCCCGAAAATAGCAATATTACTCATAGTGAATTAATCATTTTTATTGGCAATTTATATGCAGATTGTGCCTGAATTATGTCTTTGATGCAGTAAAGGTGAAGGTAACTTTTTTGTATAACTAACCTCAGCTTCGCATAAGGAAGCAAAGCATCATTTACGTCTAAAGTCAGATAGTATTAATGTATACTCATTGTTATCACTCTTTTTTGGAAAAAAATGTTAGAAAGTCATTTCACCAACCCATTTCACCAACCCAACTGTCCCTAATGAACAGTTACCGGCAATATTGACCCTAGATAAACAATCCCTATCTGAGCAATATGCACCGTTAAATCGTTTACTTAATCTAGGCTTTACCCTGCTTGTTTGTGTGATTGGCATGACACTTTATTTCCAGCCTTTTGTCAGTTTACCAATGAGTTTACTTAGTTCTCTGCCTTTCATCATTTGGGCTGTCGCTATATTAGGCTTTTTGTTCACTTGGTACAGTCATGCTTACGATCAAGCCAAATCCTATGCTTTAAGAGAATTAGATTTACATTATGCAAGTGGATTATTTTTTCAAAAGGTAGTCAGTCAACCCATTACCCGCATTCAACATATTGAGTTAAAACGGGGGCCTATCGAGCGAAAAGTCGGTTTAGCCACGTTACAAGTATTTAGTGCAGGAGGTGAGATGCACACTTTCCAAATCCCCGGTTTACCTGTAGAAACTGCCCAACAACTACGTCAATTTATTTTACAGCATAAAGACGTGGTCAAACATGGATGATCAGCCCGCTTCATCATCCATCAATAGCGAAGATCCCGCTGATACATTAAAAAAATTAAATGACTGGCAAGTTTTATCACCTGTGGCTATTTTGTATTTCGCGGTTAGCGTATTCAAACATCTATTTGGCAACCTTATCTATCTTATACCCGCATTAGCGGTGAGTTATAAAAGTTTGCTTGACCACCCTTTTATCTGGTTACCCAGTATTTTAGTGGCTTTTGCGCTATTAATACTTTTCGCTTTTATCAGCTTCAAAGTATATCGCTACCGATTAACTGACGACAATATCGAGATACGTTCGGGGATATTCAGTAAGAAACATTTAAACCTGCCCTTTTCCAGAGTGCAAAATGTCAAAATAGAGCAGCCTATTTATTATCGATTTACCGGTCATGCTTGTTTACAGCTGGATACCGCAGGTTCGGCTAAAAACGAAGCTAAATTGGTGGCGATCAAGCTAGATTTTGCCCAACAGCTAAAAACTCGCATTCAGAGCCATGTCCAAAACGACGCAGTAGATAACAATCAAGATAATATGTCTGCAGATGCTGCTGATATGCAAAGTGAATCAGCTGATAGCCAAGCTGAGCAAGAAAAAATTCTTAACCATCGTAAATTATCTGATCTGGTCATCCATGGCATTACCAGCAATAGGATTTGGATCTTTCTGGGCGGGTTGGCTCCCTTTTATGACAATATATTTGACTCGATTGGCGAATGGTTAACAACCTTAGGGATTGATTTAACTGAGCTTTTTAGCCTACAAACACATTCGCTGCTCGAAGTGGGTTTGTATGCGTTATCACTCACTATGTTAGTCATGTTTGTGTTGGTAAGCTTTTCGGTAATCGGTGCGATTATTAGCTTTTACGGTTACACCCTGAGTAAACTGGATGACAAATACAGCATGCGTTTAAGTCGTTTGCAAATGATAGTACAAAAACAAGACTGGTTAGACGTGCTGCTTAAGCGTATTAACCTCAAGCTTGAACAAAATAATTCCTTTGGTGAAAACCTAAGCTCATCCGCATCCAGCAGCAAAATTATTGTGCCATCCATCAAACCTCATGAATGCCAAGCACTAATAGACGATGCCTACCCCGACAACGCCCTGAATGCTTTAGTCTGTAATGATGGATTTGAACCCATTAGTAAACGTTTTATTTTACGCAATATCGTGTTTGTTTTGTTGCCTCTGTGGTTGATAATAACAAGCAACACACTAATGAATGGCAAACTGATGATTTCAGCACTGGTAAGCGCGTTGTTTGTAGGCCTATGTGGTTTAGTTGTTTTACGTTGGAAACGTTGGGGTATCACCAGGGATCAAAATTTTGTGTATCTAAGAAAAGGTTTAATAGGAGTCGATTATTATTGTTTTCCCACCTACAAACTGCAACAAACCCAGTTCAAACAAAATTTACTTATGAAGAGACGGCAATTAGCCACAGTAAAATTCGTGCTAGCTTCTGGCTCACTTAAGGTGCCTATGATTAATGAAAGATTAGCCCATAAGTTGATTGACGAAGGCCTTTATCAGGTGGAGTCCTGTCAGAAGTCTTGGATGTAATAAAAAATGCCGCTAAATTTAGCGGCATTTTTATATAGCTTAATGGCTTTATTAATTGGTTAAATCATCAAAGAATTTTTTCACACCATCAAAAAAACCACTTTCTTTAGGACGATTTCTAGCCACGTCTTTGCCTGTTCCCATAGAGTTTTCCAATTCATCTAGTAACTCTTTTTGACGAGTACTTAGATTAACTGGCGTTTCGATAACCACTTTACAAATTAGGTCACCAACACTGCCACTGCGCACTGACTTAACACCTTTGTTACGCAGACGGAACATTTTACCGGTTTGAGTTTCAGCGGTGATCTTTAACTTAACCTTGCCTTCTAAGGTAGGCACTTCAATATCACCACCTAAAGCGGCACGAGTGAAACTTAAGGGCACTTCGCAATACAAATTATTACCTTCACGGGTAAATATTTTATGGTCACGTACATGTACTTGCACATACAAGTCGCCTGCTGGCGCGCCCATTTCACCGGCTTCACCTTCACCTGATAAACGAATTCTGTCGCCCGTATCAACGCCTGCTGGCACTTTAACCGACAACGTTTTAGTTTTCTCTACGCGACCTTGACCATGACAAGGTTTACAAGGGTCAGAGATGATCTTGCCTCTACCCGAACAAGTCGGACAGGTTTGTTGTACAGCAAAGAAACCTTGGCGCATTTGTACTTGGCCTTGACCATGACAAGTTGGGCAAGTTGTTGGGCTTGAGCCTTTCTTCGCACCTGAACCATCACAGCTATCGCAGCCGACAAGTGTGGGCACACGAATTTCGACGCTTTTGCCTTTTACTGCTTCTTCAAGAGAAAGCTCTAAGTTGTAACGCAGATCTGAACCTTGACGAGCACGAGATTGACGACCACCGCCTCCACGTCCACCACCAAAGATATCGCCAAATACGTCACCAAAAATATCGCCAAAGTCTCCACCTTGGCCGCCACCGCGATTAGGATCGACACCAGCATGACCATATTGATCATAGGCTGCGCGTTTTTGCGAATCGGTAAGTATTTCGTGTGCTTCTTGCACTTCTTTAAATTTTTCTTCCATCGCTTTATCACCCTGAGTTCTATCTGGGTGATATTTCATGGCTAGGCGTTTATAAGCCTTTTTTATATCGCGTTCGGCGGCACTTTTTCCCACACCCAACACTTCATAATAATCTCGCTTCGACATCTCGATTCGTTACCCTGCGGTCTTTAGTAAAATATTTTCGAACAACCAAATGTTGCTTATTCTTTTTGTGATTTTTTAAAC
>QIJM01000267.1 GCA_003232445.1 Paraglaciecola arctica | reverse complement strand
GTTTTCCAATTTGTAATTACCTTGGCCAGATAAAAAATACTTTTGTGCAGTCGTTCGTTCCACACCACTGATTTCGTCTTTTTTGTACAAGGCTTCTATTGTGAAGTCATTGCTCCATTGGGTAAGTTCTTGATGGGCAGATAATTTGCCTTTAATCGAGGACGTTTCAGTGTTACCTGTTGTTGCAATATAACCAAATTCGCCATCCATTGTGAAGGGTTTTACTTCGTCTGCTGCAAATACATTTCCTGCGGTACATAACCCAAGTAAAATTAAAGATTTGTTCATTGTATATCCTTTTGTGTGCAAGCATAACTCAGTAGGCGTGCATTTTGATGGCGTTGCAGAAAGCTTAACCTGCTGTTTAAAAAAACTGATAAACCAAAGTGACAGCCGCTTCAGTGCCCAACTCTTCAATTTCTGGCCCGACGCTAGTATCAAAATTCATCATAAAACTTAGCTTCATAGCTAAAGCTCCCGTCAATTTTGTTGATAGAGAAGTTTCTGCTTTTGTTTTGGTAAATTCTTGGTCTGCTTCAGTGCTAACAAATTGCCGAAATGTAGCGTGGTCAGAAAATTTTCGTTTGTATTCCATTGCAGCCCTGACAATAAAACCTTTGTTGTCTTCGTTGCTATTGTCTTGCCCAACTTCTGAAATGGCGTAACCTGGACCCACACTATATTTAAATTCGCTGTGCTTATTGTGCCAGAGCCTTGAAGACCATCCTGCTGCTAATGCTGCTTGGTAACGAAAACCATTAAATCGATTATTTTCATATTCGGCATAGATAAAAAGCCGATCATCAGGTTGAGTTAGTTTGTGCTCCAATTGTCCAGATAAGAATAACTTTTGTGCTGATGTCGCATTACTTTTTTGACCATTCACTTCTTGTTGACTTTGTTTGTATAGGGCATTACCTATGATTTGATAACTCCAAGAGGTTAACTCTTGACTGGTATTTATCTTAGCGGTGATAGTCGACGCATTAGTATTTCCATTTGCCAGTAAAAAACCAAACTCACCAATCATTGATAATTCATCATCATCATTGAAAGCGAGTTTATCTGCTAGATAAAGGGAGTGCATGATGCTTTGCTTAGCAAAACCATCGTTTGCCGTTAGTAAAACAAAAAGGAGTAGGATCCACTTCATAGTGTAAATAATATTTATAATCTAAAAAATTGCGTGAGATTATATATAAAATTAATATGATTGTGGATAGATAAAGCGCAAATACTTATATTTAAAGTCTATATCAACGAAGTGAAGGGTTCATTATACCCAATATAGCGTCAGCTTCCATGGATGCAAATTTAACGGCATCTTTTAAATCTTCTTGATCAAGCTTCAAGTATTTCAAAACTAAGGGAGTGATCAATTGACTGGCTGAATATAAATTGTCATGTGCCATTGCCACGCCAGCACGAACAGCAGTGTAAATAATCGCCACATCTTTGTTTCCCAACGCTTTATTTTCGTTATGCAGATCCATCACGGGAATATATAATTGGCTGGGTAAGTGCCAAAATTCCATCAGTTTTGCGCTGCAATTTGCGTAATCAAAGCCTAAGACTTGCCGCTGTAATTTCCAAGGTGAAATTTTTTCGTCATACTTGCAGCATTCAATTGCCAAACTTGGGGCTTGAACCGCAACTAACAATTCGCCTAAATTATGCAACAAACCCAGTAAGAAAAAACGTTCGCTGCCTCTGATTTTGACCATCTTAGCCAGATGTTTTGCAACTAAAGCCGCATAGACACTTTGTAACCAAAACCTTTTTAAATCAATCACGTCGCTGCTGAAGTGTTCAAATGCAGAGCTAGCTGTTTCTGCCATGATTAGGTTATATAAGGCTTCGCCGCCAATAATGTTGATGGCCTTTGCCAAAGAATCAATTTGCGACTCAAAACGAAACAATGGACTATTCGCCAACTTAAGCAACTTAGAAGATAAAGAGGGATCCAATGAGATGAACCGACTAATATCTTCTAAATCAGATTTACCATCATCTAACATTGAGCGAATACGTACACAAATGTCTGGTAAGGCAAAGGATTGACTGGCGACTTTAGCAATATCTACAGGGTGAATTAATGACATAGTTCATTTTTTTGAAAAGCACATTACCCTAGTATAAACATTCATGATTTGAAAAGAGAGTTTCTTTTCATTTAGATTTGCATACAGAAGTATGGATAAAAGAGGTTGATTTTTGTTCATAAAAAGATAGGGTCTTTTAACAACTAGTTTACAATGTGAGTGGTATACCTATTGGAAGAGCTTTCTGGGATAGACGCTTCTTTTTTATATCTTGAAACACCCAAAATACCTATGCACATAGGTAGTGTTGCAATTTTAGAAGGGGCACTTAAGTTTGAGGACTTTCGTCAATATGTAAGTGATCGCGTGCATACCGTCGAAAAGCTTACGCAAAAATTGGTCACAGTGCCTCTTAGTCTCGATAGACCTTATTGGGTTGAAGATCCTGATTTTGATATCAATATGCATTTGCATCGCACTGCCTTGCCGCGTCCAGGTGGCTGGAAAGAGCTACGTTATTTGGCATCCAGATTATTTTCTCAACAGCTAAACCGAGAGCGCCCTTTATGGGAATTTATCTTCGTTGAAGGCGTAGACAGTATCCCTCAAGTACCTAAAGGTTCTGTGGCGTTGATCAGCAAAGTGCATCACTCAGGATTTGATGGCAAGTCTGGTGCCGACTTGATGACTATGTTATTTGATGTGTCGCCTAAGCCAAGACCGCCAGTTCCGAAAGTCCCTAAAGAAATCAAAGATATTCCAGGCCCAGTTGAACTGATGGCAAAAAGCGCCTATAACTTTATTTCGCGGCCTACTAAGCTGCCTGGCCTATTGTGGGATACGGGTAAAGCTACATTAAAAGCTGGCTACATGACCCGAGCGCAAGGCATAGAAATGCCTACTATGCCGTTCAATGCACCCAAAACAAGGTTTAACGACACGGTTGAAATGGAGCGTGTTTGGAATTCTGCTATTTTAGATATCCATCGTGTTAAGGCTCTCAGAAAAGTGGTAGATGGGGCAACCTTGAATGATGTGATTTTAGCTATATGTGGCGGAGCGCTTAGGCGTTACTTATCGGAAAAAGGTGAATTACCCGATAAGCCACTTGTCGCCATGGTACCAGTATCAACCCGTACAGCAGAAGAAAAAAATGCGATGGGTAATCAAGTGTCTGCAATGTATGTGCAGTTAGCTACCGATCTTGAAGATCCAATTAAGCGTCTTGAGAAAATTCAAATCAATACCATGGTAGGAAAGCTTTACCAAGATGCCATAGATGCAAAAAGTTTAATGGGATACGCCGAATTAATTCCATTTGGGTTAGCAGGCGCGGCAGCGAGGTTTTACTCCAGAGCGGCCATAGCCAAACACCATAGTCCTTTGTTTAATGTGGTCATTACCAATGTACCCGGACCGCAAATACCTATTTATCTCGCAGGACATAAGCTAATTGTTAATATGGGAACAGCTCCTATTTTTGATGGAATGGGTTTGATCATGCCAATTTGTAGTTATAACGGCACCTTAACTATTAGTCCCACAAGCTCAGTAAACTTAATGCCTGATTTAGATGTGTTTACTCGTTACATTCGCGAAAGTGCTAATGAGTTAGAGCTGGCGGTACAGGAAAAATTAGCCGGTCAAGCAGCCATTGATGCACTTATGCAAGATGAATAGTTTCACTATTTTATAGGATTTGTTATGGAACATGCATTACCTAAAATACCTCGTCCATTATTAAGACATATGTTGACTGAAGGCAGAACCATTCTCGAACTAGGCGCTATGGGGGCTTCACTGCCTACGTTGATGCGAGCACCAAAAGGTGATGGGCACCCTGTTATGGTGTTACCCGGTTTTATGGCCAGTGATATCTCAACTAAACCTTTACGTAGCTTTCTTGCTCACAAGGGTTATCAGTCTCAGGGTTGGGGGCTGGGGCGAAACTTAGGTACACATATAGTCGGTGGGCAACAGGTCTTGAGTGACGAGTTACTCGACAAGGTCATTGAATTATCGGTTATTCATGATGCCAAGGTCAGTTTAGTTGGATGGAGTTTAGGCGGCGTATTGGCTAGAGAAATTGCCCGCATTATTCCAGATTGTGTGCGTCAAGTTATTACACTAGGCAGTCCTTTTAATGGTCCCAGTGGTTCAGCTTTGGTAGTTGAAGGGTTATTTGAGCTGATCAATGGTAATTTAGCCCAAGGCAATCCAGAGATAATCAAGAAAATGTTTTTGCCACCACCTGTGCCTACATCTGCGCTTTATTCAAAAAGTGATGGTGTGGCCCATTGGAAAGCATGCCTTCATCATAGTTTCGGGGATCACCAAGAAGCCGAAAATATCGAAGTTAAAGGCAGTCATACTGGATTAGGTCACAATCCGCAAGTGGTGTGGATTGTGGCTAATCGTTTGGCACAAGCTGAAAATAATTGGCAGCCATACAAAACATCCGATACGCAAAATAGCTTTAATCTCTTCGGGTTTAATTCCCCGCAGCTTGCTGCGAATAAACAAGCTAAGTGATGCGAAGCGGGCGACTTCAATTTAATACCTCGTCCGCTTTGCGGCGGGGTGGTTTATTCAAACTATTGAACAGGAAGGCTTTATCCTTCCTGCATCAGCACATTTGATACATTCGTACATTGATGCAAACAGTACCCCATCAAACAGAAAAATTAATCGATACCAATGGCATACAACTCAACTACGATAGCTTTGGTTGCCAGAGTGATCCCGCTATTTTGTTGATCATGGGTCTTGCTACCCAAATGATTTATTGGGATGAAGGTTTTTGTCGTATGTTAGCTGCGCAGGGTTTTTGGGTGATCCGCTTTGATAATCGTGATGTAGGCAAAAGCACTTGGCTTAAGGAAAAGTCAAAACCCAGTACTTTAAAGTTAGTAGCCAATGCCTTGTTTAATCGACCTGTAGGCGCTGCTTACCTATTGGACGATATGGTAGCAGACACCATTGGGTTAATGGACGGATTGCACATCAAGCAAGCCAATTTAGTCGGCGCTTCAATGGGTGGCATGATTGCTCAAGCATTGGCGATTAAAGCCCCTCAACGAGTAATCAGTTTAACTTCTATTATGTCAACCACGGGTAATCGTTCGTTACCCAAGCCTTCATTGCGTGTTGGTTTAAAGATGTTTTCTTCTCCACCTAAAGATGAACAAGCATTCCTCCTACATGCAATGAAAATATGGAGAATTCTGCATGGTGAACATTATGAGTTTGATGCAAAAAGAATATCTGATTTAATTAGCCGCGCTGTTAACCGAGGGGTGAATTTAGCGGGTAGTGGCCGCCAATTGGCCGCTATTATAGACTCTCCTGATAGAACACCAGAGCTAAACAGTTTGCATGTACCCAGTTTAGTGATCCATGGTGATGCTGATCCACTTGTATCTATTGATGGCGGCTATGCAACCGCTAAAGCGATCCCAAATGCTCAGTTGAAAATATACAAAGGCATGGGACACACCATTCCCAGTGCCCTCTATGCAGATATTAGCCAAGCAATTATTGAACACATCAGGTCAATACCCTCTAATTGTTAGGATGGATTGGTATTATAAAGCGCGAAAATAAACCGTTTACGCCGCGCACAAGCCACCGAGGATAGTACGTGGCCCATTGGACTAATAATTTATTGGCTATCTTGTCCAAAAACACTACGTCACCTTTCATACTTGCCTTGTTGCTAGTTGATTTTATTGGTTATTCTGGGTGAATGAGTCGTCTGCAAAACCAAGTTGTGGTGATGTATCAGTTGGACTTTTTTTGTTTTTATTAGCTGCTTTTGCTCTTG
>QIJM01000410.1 GCA_003232445.1 Paraglaciecola arctica | reverse complement strand
GCGCCAATATCGCCATCACGGGCATTACGCACAACGCCTTCGTCTAAACACATAGCCGCTTCATTCAACATCAATAACACACAACGCTCGGCTATTTGTTCATGACTCATTTTGCTTGCTGGCGTAATCCCTAACAAGGTATACAAAGACTCGTCTACTTCTTTGCCAGGTTTTTTGCCAGAGTAATCATAAAATCCACGTTTGTTTTTCTTACCTTTTCGATCATCTGCCAAAATTTTGACAAAACCTGGATTAGATGCAAAACGGTCGCCAAACTGAGCCTGTAAAATAGGGCCAATCTTAGTGCCAACATCAATGCCTACTTCGTCTAATAATTTAACCGGACCAACCGGAAAACCAAATTTCACTAAAGATTGATCTATGTAATCAATAGGTTCTCCGCTTAGTAACACTTCTGCAGCCTCGTTCATATAAGGCGCTAAAATCCGGTTAACATAAAATCCGGCACCGTCTTTGACAACTATGGGTGTTTTACCTTGTTTCTTGGCCAACTCAACAATCGTTGAAATAGTTTGGTCAGAGGTTTTATCGTGGGCAATAACCTCAGCCAGAGGCATTTTATCCACTGGAGAAAAGTAATGCAGGCCTATCACTTGCTCTGGTCTTTTCGCTTTCTCAGCGATTTGTGTAATTGGGATAGAAGACGTATTAGAGGCAAAAATAGTATGTTCCGCACAATGTCCCTCAACCTCTGCGACCATATTTTGTTTCAATGTTAAGTCTTCAAATACCGCTTCAATCACTACATCTGCATCACTAAAACCAGAATAGTCGACTGAACCTGTCAATAACGCCATTTGTTTTTGCATGGCTGATTTGAGCATAAAACCACGCTTTACTTTTTTGTTCAGAATATCAAAGCTGTACTTAATAGCGTTGGCAATACCTTCAGAGCGAATATCTTTAATACGTGCTGGCAGCCCAGCTTTGGTTGCAGTAACAAAGGCAATACCGCCGCCCATCAATCCACCGCCTAATACACCTACTTTTTTTAGTGTTGCTGGTTGCACCCCTTCCACACCGGTTTCTTTCTTCATATCAGTGGTGGCAAAAAACAAACTTCTAAGAGCCGCAGATTCGGAGCTCATGACCAAGTTGCCAAAATGTTTGGCTTCAACATCCAAGCCCTTTTTAAAACCTTGGCTCAATCCAGTTTCAATACAATCAATAATGAGCTCAGGTGAGGGGTAATTTCCTTGAGTTTTACTCGCCGTTTGTTTACGTGCTTGCTTGAACATCAGATTTCGGCCAACCGAGGTATTCTCTAAAAATTTTCCCACTACATTTAGCTTAGGGCCTTTGCGCTTAAGTTTAGGCTTTTTCGCCATTTCAATGGCCACATCCAGCAAAATAGACTTAGGTACCATATCATCAACAATGCCATACTTTTTAGCCTGCTTTGCCCTTACTGAAGCACCTGTCAGCATCATTTTCATGGCTTGTTGCACACTGATCAGTTTGGGTAAACGCTGGGTACCACCGCTACCAGGCAATAGACCAAGCTGTACTTCAGGCAAACCCAACTGGGTTTTTTTATCGTCGCTACACACGCGATAATGGCATGCCAACGCAAGTTCTAAACCGCCACCTAAAGCGGGGCCATGAATAGCAGCAACAAAGGTCACCGGCATATCTTCGATACGTTGAAACATATCCTGACCGCCTTTAGCGATAGTGCTGGCGTCTTGTGCGCTTTCGCAGGCTGCCAACATGCTGATATCGGCACCCGCCACGAAAGAATTGTCTTTACCGCTTATCACCACGACGCCCTTAATACTGCTATCTGCATTAATTTGCTCAAGCACAGTATTTATTTGTTCGGCGAATTCCACTTTAAGGATGTTCATACTTTCGCCGAGCACATCCATGCTTAAAATGGCGACACCGTCTTCACGCACATCTAGAGTAAAGGCACTTTGTAAGTCACTTTTTAAATCTGTTGATTGATTATCTGTTGTCATATTTTTCACCTTTTTCACCCTATTCTGTTTCAACTATCATGGCTGCAGCTAAGCCACCTGCGGCACAAGCAGTCAACAAACCAGAACCTCCACCACGACGATTCAATTCATTTAACATCTGCGTAATCATACGGGTACCCGTTGCTGCAAATGGATGTCCATAGGCCAAGGAACTGCCCATGACATTAAATTTCTGCATATCAATTTCGCCCGTCGCTTTGCTTCGGCCTAACTTTTCTTGAGCAAATTTATCGCTGGCGAACATTTTCATATTGGCCAAGGTTTGAGCGGCGAATGCCTCATGCATTTCAATCAACGTAAGATCATTTAGCGTCATACCTGCTCTATCTAGTGCCATAGGTGTGGCATAAGAAGGACCCATTAACATGTCTTGCCACACGTCGATTGCTGCCCAAGCATAACTCTTGATATATCCGAGCGGGGTATAGCCTAATTCTTTGGCGCGACTTTCTGTCATCATTAACACAGCAGAAGCACCATCTGTTAGCGGTGTAGCATTGGCCGCGGTTACCGTGCCATGTTTTTTATCAAACACTGGGCGGAGTTTGGCATAACCTTCAATTGTTGAGTCAAAACGCACGTTATTGTCTTTTTCTAATGCGCCTTTAAAAGGTTCCGCGTAGGCCGTCATCACTTCATTGGCTAACTTACCATCATTCCAACTTTGCGCGGCTAGGGTATGAGAGCGATGAGCCAAGGCATCTTGATCTTGACGGCTGATGTTATGTGTTTTGGCCATTTGCTCGGCTGTTTGCCCCATTGACAACCCCGTGGAGTACTCGGCTACTGCTGGCGGTACAGGCAATAAGTCTTTTAGGCCTAATTTTTTAAGCACTTGCCATTTTTGTCCAACTGTTTTGGTTTTTTGCAAATCAGTTAAGGCTCTGGCTAGTTTTTTGGAAACACCAATGGGCGATACAGAAGTTGAATCAGCCCCCCCTGCCACACCCACACTAATATTACCGGCCATCATCGACTCAGCAATATTCACGGTAGATTGAAAACTGGTGGCACAGGCTCTAGACACACTATAAGCATCGGTGTGCACGTTCATGCCAGTACCTAACACTATTTCACGGGCAATATTCGGAGCTTCTGGCATTTGTACTACTTGCCCGTAAACCAATTGCTCAACAATCATAGGATCAACGTTATTGCGCACTAACATTTCGTTGACCACCATTTTGCCTAAATCAACAGCTGGCACACCATGAAAGTAAGTGGCCATTTTGGCAAATGGAGTTCTTAGACCTGCAACAATAGCGATCCTGCCGCCTTCTCTCGTTTTGACTATCTGCTTAGCTGTCATTTTCTGCCCTTATAAACATTCAAACTTAGTGGTCTGACCTGTAGAGTGTGACAGATTGTACCTATTTACGATTATGACTTCAAGGCAACCCTAAATCCTTCATTTTCATTTAACTGGGGATCTTATATTTGGCTATGACGTACCTAAAATATTTATTTGTCTAAAGTTAAGGTTATTAAAGCTTTGTAACATTGTTTTTTTAAAGGGAAACCTTATATCGGTTAGCATAGTCAGTAATCTGGATCGTAAATCTATGTATCCTAGATAACACGACCTAATATTGATTCGACTTAATTTAAAAAATTTCTGAGCATTCGCAAATTAGAAGGAAGTAGTTAACACTATGCCAGCCGCACAATTTAAACAGTTACAAGTATATTTAGACAGCCAAGTGGTAGGTCAACAAACACTGACGCAAAATATTTTAGTTGCACTATTAGCGGATGGACACTTGTTAGTGGAAGGCCCTCCCGGTTTAGCAAAAACTCGTGCAGTTAATGCACTAGCTAACGGTTTAGAAGGTGATTTTCATCGCGTGCAGTTTACCCCGGATTTACTACCAGCCGATTTGACCGGAACAGATATCTATCGTCCGGAAAACGGTAGTTTCGTATTTCAAAAAGGACCGCTTTTTCACAATTTAGTATTGGCAGATGAAATCAACCGTGCGCCCGCTAAGGTCCAGTCTGCTTTACTTGAAGCGATGGGAGAAAGACAAATCACTGTAGGCAATACTACTTATGCGCTACCAGAACTGTTTTTGGTTATGGCCACGCAAAACCCTATTGAACAAGAAGGCACGTATCCGCTACCTGAAGCTCAGCTTGACCGCTTCTTGATGCATTTAGAAATTGATTACCCTGGGGCTGAAACTGAATTAGATATATTGCGTTTAACTCGTAATGAAGCAATGCATGCAGAAATGGTCACCCCACCTAATTTAAGCCAAACAGATATTTTAAATGCTCGTCAAGACGTATTGAAAATTCACTTAGATGACGCTTTAGAGCGATACATAGTTCAGTTGATTATTGCCACTCGCCAACCAGTTAACTACGATCCCGACTTAGCTAACTGGATAGAATTTGGGGCGAGTCCTCGCGCCACTATCGCTTTAGATAAATGCGCTCGAGCACATGCATGGTTAATGGGCAGAGATTTTGTAGGGCCCGATAATATTCAAGCTGTATTTCATAACGTGTTACGCCACAGATTATTACTCAGCTATGAAGCCGAAGCGGAAGGGGTCAACAGTAATCAAGTGTTGGACAAAATTATGCAGCTAGTACCTGTTCCTTAGACTACCTAGGTTAAAGGAAGCAGCATGCAAGACATTGCAAAGTGGTTATCTAAATACCAAAGCGACGGTGTGAACCTTGGGATAAAGGAACTTATCCACTACCAAGGTAAAACAGCTTTATTAAACCTGTCACCACGTAAAACGGTGCAAGCCAAGCTAGCTGGGGCTTATTTGGCGAAAACCAAAGGCCGTGGCATGGAGTTTGACGAAGCCCGCCATTATCAGGCAGGTGACGATATTCGAGCCATAGATTGGCGTGTGACCGCTCGTACCGGTAAAACACATACTAAGCTGTATCGTGAAGAAAAAGAGCGCCCGATATTTGTGCTCACTGACTTATCTTCAAGTATGCAGTTTGGCACCCAATTTTTATTCAAGTCAGTGCAAGCTGCTCACTTAAGTGCCCTAATTGCATGGTCGGCCAGAAAACGCGGTGATCGCATCGGTGGATTGGTATTTAATCAACATCAGCATATCGAGTGTAAACCCTTTACCCGGCAAAAAGCGGTGTTGTCACTATTAAATAGCATGTTAAAAGTGCAACAAGGGTCACAAACCACAGGTCAAGAACAAATCACGCTGGCCAATGCATGTGCTAGGTTGCGTAGGATCGCTCACCCGGGAAGTTTAATCTTTATATTGAGCGACTTTAGTCAGTTAGACGAACTGGCTAAACAGCATATCGCTCAGCTAAGTAAACATTGTGAGGTAATCGCTCACCCTATCAGCGACCCTTTTGAACATCAGTTACCAAGAGTCAATATGAGTCAAAGGGTGACGTTGAGTGATGGACACAATAGACAACAAATAGTGTTAGGCGAAAAAGACACCGAAGTGCAGTACAGCAACCAACATCAAGCTCATTTCGATAAGATTGAAAACACCCTAAAACAATGTAAGGCGCAAGTGATCCAAATTGACGCTGGCCAACCCCTAGAATTGCAGTTAGATCGTTTTTCTGGGAATAAAAACAGATGAATCCACTACAAGACTTAAAAGACATTCACACACCAGCGGCAATTGAAAGCTGGCCGCCTGCCTATGGGTGGTGGTTACTTGTGGCCTTAGTTGTAGTAGGCATCTGCCTGTTAGCAATATGGCTAGTTAAACTGCGAAAAGTCAGGCTAGCTAAACGCCAAGCTTTGCAAGCCCTGCAACAAATAGATGGCTCAAATCTGGACGGTGTGTCACAACTCAACCAATTGTTAAAACGTGTGGCCATGACGTATTTTCCTGACCAAAACGTGCAAGAAATGCACGGTGAAAAGTGGACA
>QIJM01000420.1 GCA_003232445.1 Paraglaciecola arctica | reverse complement strand
TGAATGCTGAGGTGGAGCGAAACGTGCGTGAAGGGCTGGTATCAACCTTGAAAAATGTCGCACAAAATATTACTTCATCCAATAAATCTGTTGATCCCAATTACCTGTTAGAAGCGGTTGAAAAAACCTACGAAGAAAATGACTATTGGATCATTGCAGCATCTTCAGTGCGACGTAAAGATGTTGAGAATGAATTGGTATAAGAGCGGCTAAGCCACTTTTAATGCATGTTCACGGCTAGCCAAATATTCGTTATAAGTACCTTGGAAATTAATGATTTCATGATCGCTAATTTCAATTATGCGGGTGGCCAAAGACGAAACAAACTCTCTGTCGTGACTGACAAAAATCAGTGTGCCGTCGAATTTTTTAAGCGCGTTGTTTAACGCTTCAATCGCTTCCATATCCATATGGTTGGTGGGTTCGTCCATTATTAGGACATTGATATCTGACATCATTAACTTGCCAAACAACAAACGGTTTTTTTCTCCACCCGAGCAAACATTGGCTTTTTTATTAAAATCATCCGCAGTAAATAATAAACTACCCAATAAACCACGTACTGCTAAGTCATCATGTTTTGGCGTACGCCACTGTGACATCCAGTCAAACAAAGTAAAATCGGTGTCGAAGTCGGCACTGCTATCTTGTGGGCAATAACCAATACTGGCATTTTCAGACCATTTGACTACGCCACTAGTGGCTTGTAAATCATCAATCAAACAACGTAATAAGGTGGTTTTACCTACGCCATTTTCGCCGATTATTGCCAGCTTTGCTCCGGCTTCTAAAATTAAGTTGGCATTGTTAAACAATGGTTTGTCATCAAATCCATGACTCAGTTGCTCAAGGATCACAGCCTGACGATGTAATTTTTTGTGTTGTTTAAGCATGATTTTTGGTGTGCGGCGACTGGATGATTTCACTTCGTCTAGGGTGATTTTATCCATTTTTTTAGCACGAGATGAAGCTTGTTTAGCTTTCGATGCATTGGCTGAGAAACGATTCACAAAAGCTTGTAATTCGTCAATTTCGGCGCTCTTCTTGGCATTTTCTGTAAGTAGTTGTTCTTGAATCAATGACGATGCCGCTTGGTAAGCTTCATAGTTGCCGGGATAAATGCGTAATTCGCCGTAATCAATGTCTGCCATATGGGTACATACAGAATTTAAGAAGTGCCTATCGTGCGAAATAATGATCATGGTGCATTTACGTTCGTTAAGCACCCCACCAAGCCAGTTAATAGTGTAGATATCAAGGTTATTGGTTGGCTCATCTAACAGCAAAATATCTGGATTAGAGAACAATGCTTGGGCTAATAAAACCCGCAATTTCCAACCGGGTGCCACTTGTGTCATCAATCCAAAATGATAGTGTTCGGCGATACCTGCTTGTAATAGTATTTCACCCGCTCTGGATTCTGCGGTGTAGCCGTCCATTTCGGCAAATTGGGTTTCCAATTCCGCTACATGCATACCGTCTGCTTCGCTCATTTCTGGCTTTGAGTAAATGGCATCACGCTCTTGTTTGACCTTCCAAAGTTTTGTATCACCCATGATAACGGTGTCGACTACTGAGTATTGTTCAAAGGCGAACTGGTCTTGGCTTAACGTGCCGACTTTATCCCCAGGAGTAATAGACACATTGCCGGCGCTTGGTACTAAGTCGCCACTGAGAATTTTCATAAATGTGGATTTACCACAGCCATTAGCACCAATCAGTCCGTAGCGATTGCCGTGACCAAATTTAGCCGAGATGTTTTCAAACAAAGGCGCAGCGCCAAATTGCATGGTGATATTTGCAGTAGAAATCAAAAGTAGGTCGTCCAGAAAAAAGAAAATTAGTCAATATGCCTGCCATCAGGGCGCATCATACGGAAATACCTTGACAAAGTCGAGCAAGATTGATGCTTATTTATACAGATTAGTATAATTGTACTTCTCATAAACTGCTTGGTAGCATAATCACGCACGCTAATTTTTGATGGATTATTTATGCCCCTTCGTTTTGATTTAAAATCGTTTGTTGTTGTTCTGTTGATATTTTTTGTATCTGCATGTGCCTCGCCACCACCACCCATTAGCGAAATTGATCGCTTGACTGCCAGAGCTGAGCGAGTCGAAATTATTCGCGACGACTTTGGGGTGCCACATATATATGGCAAGACAGATGCAGACGCCGTATTTGGTTTGTTGTATGCCCAAGCAGAGGATGACTTTAAGCGGGTAGAGCGCAATTATATTTGGGCCATCGGTAGACTTGCAGAAGTTGAAGGCGAAAAAGCCTTATACGGTGACTTGCGGGCACGTTTGTTTATGACTATCGAACAAGCAAAATTAGCTTATCAAAATTCTCCTGCATCACTTAAGGCTTTATGTGATGCCTTCGCTGATGGGCTCAATTATTATCTCGCTACACACCCAAACGTTAAACCCGCCTTATTGACACGATTTGAACCTTGGATGCCAATGTTTTTTTCTGAAGGTTCGATAGGTGGCGATATTGAGCGAATTTCAGTGAAAGGTATAGAAGCTTTTTATGGGCGCAGAGCCGATAACCCCGATACGCCAGATTTAGTTATGGCTGAGCCAAGTGGTTCAAATGGTTTTGCTATTTCGGGCAAGTTGAGCCAATCTGGTCATGCCATGTTACTGATCAATCCGCACACCTCTTTTTATTTTCGACCAGAAGTGCATGTGGTGAGCGAAGAAGGTTTAAATGCCTACGGTGCAGTGACTTGGGGGCAGTTTTTTGTCTATCAGGGATTTAACGAAAAAAATGGATGGATGCACACTTCGACCCATGTAGATTTTATGGATGAATATCTTGAAACCATTATTGAACGTGGTGAGGATTTGTATTATCTGTATGAAGGTGACGAATTGAAGGTTGATACCTCAGCCGTAACCTTGAAGTATCGCGATGGCGACACGTTTAAATCTAAAACCTTTCCTACTTTTCGCACCCATCATGGGCCTGTAACGCATATGCTGAATGGGCAGTGGGTGACAACAAGGATAAACTGGGATCCTGTGAATGCCTTACAACAGTCATTTATCCGCACAAAAACCGCTAACCATGCCGAATTTCGCAACATGATGGACATGCGCACCAACTCGTCAAATAACACCGTTTATGCCGATGCTGATGGTAATATCGCTTATTATCACGGTAATTTTATCCCCAAGCGTGATCCCAGCTTTGACTATTCTAAGCCGGTCAGTGGCTCCAATAAAAAGACAGACTGGAATGGTCTGCACACAGTAGATGAAACTATTAGTATTCTTAACCCTGCTAATGGTTGGATCCAAAATGCCAATTCTACCCCCTTTACTGCTGCTGGTGAATTCAGTCCTAAAGCAGAGGATTACCCAATTTATATGGCACCCGATCCTGAAAATTTCAGAGGCATACACGCGGTTCAAGTATTAATGGGGCAATCTGATTTTACTTTAGATAAGTTAATTGAGGTTGCTTATGATCCATATTTACCAGGCTTTAAAACGCTTATTTCTGGTCTTATTGATGCTTATGACAGATCGCGTAATCCGCTGAGAGCTTTAGCTGAACCAATTAACACACTGCGCCAATGGGATTATCGTGTATCAGTGGATTCTGTTGCTATGTCTTTAGCACATTATTATGGCATGCAATATTTGACTGAAGGTACTCGCCCAGAAGGTAAAAGCTCAATGCAAACGATTGAACATTTTGGTAATGGCTCGTTTCGCTCAGAGAGATTAAAAATTTTTGAACAGGCAGTAGAAAAATTGACCGCAGATTTTGGCCGATGGAATACCCCTTGGGGAGACATCAATCGACTGCAAAGACTTACAGGCGATATTGATTTGCCAGTAGATGATGCACAGCCAAGTATTCCAATCGGCATGGCATCAGGGCGATGGGGTGCTTTAGCGGCTTTTGGTGCACGTAGTGTTAATGGTAGCAAAAAGCTTTATGGCTATCGTGGTAATAGTTTTGTCGCGGTGGTGGAATTTGGCGAAAAAGTTAAGGCAAAATCACTCTTGGCCGGTGGTCAGAGTGGCGATCCTGCATCGCAGCATTTTTACGATCAGTCTCAGCGTTATGCCCAAGGCCAATTTAAAGATGTTGCTTACTACAAAGAAGACGTGTTGAAACGGGCTGTAGAGAGTTATCAGCCGGGTAAGCGCCAATAAATTTGGTACTTACCCTAGTCAACTGTAAAAAAGGTTTGCTGATCAACCTTTGGCCATGTCATTATTTTTGTCGTCTGCAGGTCGGGCCTTGAGATACTGTTGTGTCATTTTTTCTGCGGAACGCCCCGCGACATAGCCACCTAAACCTATCTGCAGCAGAGTCCAAGCTTCCTCAGCTAATGGTGTCACTAACAAGCCAAAACTATTAAGCACCACTAAGGCTAAAAAAGTCAGCATGGTGATAGGTCGCCAGTTGCGTTGTATCCATGACTGGCCTGTGGCTTCGGCCGTAATTATCGCCGTTTTACCTTGTAACAGCTTGGTTTCGTAATCAATCACTTTGGCTAACAATTCGTTTTCTACAGCCTTAATTTGCGCTTGTAGCTTGAGCTTTTCTTCGTCGCTAGTGTGTATCTCATCGATTAACTTAACCGCCGGTTCAAAGATGTTACTGATAAAAGAAAAAACGTTCATATTCCCTCCTAGGAATGTTGATACCCAAACTACCTCAAAATGGCAGATTTAAGGTGTGTTAGGCATCATCTTTTTAAATGCCGCATAGTGCTTTTGTATTTTGTCGCCATACACTTTTTTCTGACCTTTACCGTTGTACATACCAGCAAAATCTTCAAAAGCAAAATCTTTCAGATATTGCAACATTCTTGGTGAGAAAAAATCGAATAGGCCATTAATTTGACCCTGAATACTGTGGGCAAAGGCATCAAACATTTCGACCACCGATTGATAACCAATACGCTCAAAATGAAACCCCATAATTTGTGGTGCGCCCATGCTAATAGATAATATAGCCGCGTTTTCATCTAACTGGCGAGCAAATTCAAATACTTGCCATTCGTTTAATTGACGGCCATGAAATGATTGCCATTCTCCGCTTGGTTCCCTTCGCCATTCATGCCCTCGCCATACTTTGTCATTGCTATATCTAAAATGTTGGCGGAATTGTTGTGGGTTGTGTTTACCCCAAAACTTCCAAAATTTGTGATTTTCAAAACGAATGATCATACGATCACTGTTGTTTTGTTCGAACCCTTTGCCAGAGCTTTCTACGCACAGAACAGCCAAGGCACAGGCTACGTCTAGTTGCTTCTTATCGCTCAATTCAGTCAACAATGCGCCCCACCTGTTCCATGTGGCTGCGGCATTACGTTGTTCGCTGGTGCCAGAAACAGTCAAAATTGTGGATGGTGTGAGTCGAGACAATTCTTGACCTAGTTCTGCAATAGGAACACCAATATCGTCTTGATGATCCGGCAAAGCGATGGGGTCTTCTTGTTTGGTATCGATATTACCTATTGGCATTAAGTAACGACTGGCTACATAACCTCTGTTGCCATTAAAGCGAATTTGACTCCAATTTTGTTGTTGCCCTTCTACCCAAATTTGCCCACCCATAGTGATTTGGCCAAATAGATTGGCGCTAGAGTAGGGAGCAGAGCGAACATTCAAACTATCTGCACTGACTTTGGCATAGTATCCCTTTGATACGTAAACCAAATCGACAAATCGTGCTGCCACATAAGCAGTCTTGCCATTAAATTCAATTTCTAACCAGTCGTTTAGTACCGCTAGAGTTTTAATTGAGGCGCCGCGACTTACCGTTGCTAGATGTTTGGCACTGGATGATGGTGCCTGTCGTACATTCAATCTGTTGGCATTAACTGTCCCAATGAGCCTGGCCAAGTCGTTAACCGGTTTGAGGTAGTGTGCAGATACAAAACCGAAGGTATCGTTGTAGTTAAGTTGCAACCAATTATCAAACGGTCCATCGCCCTTAATCACCATGCCTTCTGTGAGTTGTCCGAGAATGCCTCCACTGGCAGTTGGCATACTGCGTACATTGAGTAATGAGGTAGAAACTGCGCCTAACATAATAGCCACCTGCAGCAGGGAGGTTGAACGAAGAGGTCAAACACGTCATTGATCCTTTGACTGATTTTTGGACAGTTATGAATATAGAGTGCTGCAAGAAAATTTACAATATTTGTTGGTCTGTCTTTAAACCTTATATCTTGTCAGACACTGAAATGGCTAATATATATGATTTAATCCGCTAACATAGGGTATTATATATGCTACTTACTTAATTAGTATTTTTAGTTAAGCATTTGAATTTTTGATGATTTTTATATTTATCATATTTTATTTAGTAAAATCTAGGTATCATTTAGCTTTACTTGCACATTTTATCTAATGTATAAAAATAAATAACAACCTCAATTAGGATACGAAGATGCCAGACGCCTTAAAGAAGTTTTTCCAACATGAAGCCGCCGGTGGATTTATATTAGTTTTTGCAGCTATGATCGCCATGATCATGGCAAACACGCCTCTAAACAGTTTTTATAATGGTTTGTTGGAGATCCCTGTTGTTGTGCAGTTTGGCGCTTTTGAAATTGCTAAACCGCTTATTCTTTGGGTGAACGATGGCCTAATGGCGATTTTCTTCTTTTTGGTGGGTCTTGAGATAAAAAGAGAGATGGTAGGTGGAAATCTCTCCTCTCCTGCACAGATAACTTTGCCAGCTATTGCAGCTGTTGCAGGTATTGCGTTTCCTGCTTTGATTTATATTTGGTTTAATGCAGATGACCCAGTGGCTATTCGTGGCTGGGCGATCCCCTCTGCTACCGACATTGCATTTGCGGTGGGCGTATTTACAATTTTTGGCAAGTTTTTGCCACTGAGTTTGAAATTGTTTTTGCTCAGCGTTGCCATTTTTGATGATATTGGCGCGATTGTTATTATTGCTTTGTTTTACTCTCATGATTTATCAACTACATCCTTGGTAGTCGCGATATCTGGTTTAGTTGTGTTATTTGCTTTAAATAGATTCAAAGTACGTACTCAAACAGTATACATACTAGTTGGAGTGGTGGTTTGGGCTGCAGTGTTAAAATCTGGTGTACATGCTACTTTAGCGGGATTTGCTATAGCTTTGTTTATCCCTATGTCGGTCAAGAATAAAGATGGCCACCCTATGCTGGAGCATATGGAACATAAGCTACATTCATGGGTAGCTTTTTTTGTGTTACCTATATTTGCATTCGCTAACGCAGGTGTATCTTTGATTGGTGCAGGCTTAGATAATATCTTTAACCCTATTACCCTAGGGATAGCCGCTGGGCTATTCATTGGTAAACAAGTGGGTATTTTTGGTGTGTGTTGGTTAACTGTAAAAGCGGGTTTAGCGAAGTTACCTACAGGTGCAACTTGGCCTCAGCTTTATGGCGTGACGTTATTGTGTGGCATAGGTTTTACTATGAGTTTATTTATCGGGTCATTAGCGTTCGAAGGTCAACCACCCGAATATCAGTTCAGTGTAAAAGTTGGGGTCTTGATAGGTTCGCTACTTTCAGCCGTTATTGGCGCCTTTGTATTAGCTAAAGTAGGTAATAAAACACCTGCATCGACCTAAGATGTTGTTGTGATAAAGATAGCCCAAATGAGCAGCAACTATTGTTGACTATTTGGGCTAGATTATAATATTTAACCCAAGTTAGGGTTATTTATCATAGTGAGTTAAATCTAGAACCAACCGCCTCGTAAACAAGCCTTGCTGCTAGCTTTGCTGTTCTGTTATCAATATCATA
>QIJM01000230.1 GCA_003232445.1 Paraglaciecola arctica | reverse complement strand
GTACTAACAAAGCACGCATGCCGTAATAACTCATTCGTTCCCACATCTCGGTAAAAAATAATGTGGATAAACCTTTAGGATGACCAAAAAATCCGGTATTCAATTCGGTTGTAGTTGTTTGTTCAGTTGTCATTTAATCTGCCTTTTATTTTTATAATGTTTGACAAGTTAGTTTGAGCCCTAGGATACAAGCCTCCCTGAAAGGCCGAAAGTATCTAATGGTTATGAATTATTAATACAGCCCAAAATATTTTAAAACCTATGTTGAGAAAACGCCTAGCTATTGGACGCATTGTTTATACTAGAGTCACAGCAACAACTCAAGGAAACTGCATCTACACCGTAGAAAATTTTCGTAAACTTTACGCGGGCAATTCTGCATGAAAATATCACGATATTCAGACAGCCAAATCATGGCGATTTTAAGTCAGCACTTGCGTTTAGATAGTGTTTTTGCTCTCATTGCTTATATTTCGTTATGTAAATTCAAACATAATATGCCAAAAATTAGATTAAAGGATCTTAATTAGATGAAAGTAACAGTATTTGGAATTGGCTATGTTGGCTTGGTACAAGCGGCAGTGATGGCTGAGGTTGGTCATGATGTTTTGTGTATAGATGTAGATCAAAATAAAGTTGACCGATTAAAAAGTGGGCATATCCCTATTTTTGAACCGGGTTTGACGCCTTTGGTCAAGTCTAATTACGAAGCTGGCAGAGTAGATTTTTCTATTGATGCGGCTCGTGGTGTCGAGCATGGCGAAGTGATTTTTATTGCCGTTGGCACGCCTCCTGATGAAGATGGTTCGGCTGATCTTAAGTATGTTTTAGCAGTGGCTGAGACCATAGCAACGCATATGCAGTCGCATAAAGTTGTGATTAATAAGTCTACTGTGCCGGTTGGTACGGCGGATAAAGTTAAGGCTAAGATTGCTAATACTTTATCTGATGCTGGTAAGTCTGTGACTTATGATGTGGTGTCTAATCCTGAATTTTTAAAAGAAGGGGCGGCAGTGAATGACTGCATGCGTCCTGATCGAATCATTCTAGGGACTGACAGCGAGTCGGCAGAGAAGAAACTGCGTGAGTTGTATTCACCTTTTAATCGCAACCACGACAAAATCATTGTGATGGATATTCGTAGTGCCGAACTAACTAAGTATGCGGCTAATTGTATGTTGGCCACCAAAATCAGCTTTATGAATGAAATGTCTAACCTTGCAGAAATATTTGGTGCGGATATTGAAAATGTGCGCCGTGGCATAGGGTCTGATCCGCGTATTGGTTATCAGTTCATCTACCCTGGCTGTGGTTATGGCGGTTCGTGTTTCCCCAAAGATGTGCAGGCGCTTGCTCGCAGTGCATCGGCAGCAGGTTATACCGCTCGTGTACTGGAGGCGGTTGAAGAAGTTAACTATGCTCAAAAGGAAAAGTTGTTTGAGTATATTTCTCGTCACTTTTCTGGCGATTTGAAAGGTAAAACAGTGGCATTGTGGGGTTTATCATTTAAACCTAACACTGATGATATGCGTGAAGCATCTAGTCGCGTATTGATGGAAAAATTATGGGCAGCGGGCGCTAGTGTTAAAGCTTATGATCCAGAGGCGATGGAAGAGACCCAGCGTATTTATGGTAGTCGTAACGATTTGTCGCTTGTGGGCACAAAAGAGTCAGCCTTAGAAGATGCGGACTTTTTAGTGATTTGTACGGAGTGGCAAGCATTTAGAGTTCCAGATTTTGAGCTGATAAAAGAGAAACTATCGGCACCACTTATTTTTGATGGACGTAATTTATTTGAACCTCAGTTAATGATGGAGTACGGTTTGCACTATTACGCTATCGGTCGCGGTTTATCAGTAAAGGAACACTAATATGAGTCAAGTGAAAAAAGCAGTTATACCTGTAGCGGGATTGGGAACAAGAATGCTACCAGCCACGAAGGCTATTCCTAAAGAAATGTTGCCTGTGGTGGATAAGCCTCTTATTCAGTATGTGGTAGCTGAGTGTGTTGCAGCGGGGATCAAAGAAATCATATTGGTCACCCATGCCAGTAAAAACAGTATCGAAAACCATTTTGATACTAGTTTTGAGCTTGAAGCAACATTGGAGAAAAGGGTTAAACGTCAATTGCTAGAGGCGGTACAAGCTATTTGTCCTAAAGACGTCACTATTATGCATGTACGTCAAGGGGTAGCAAAAGGCTTAGGCCATGCCGTGTTATGTGCACGGCCTATGGTAGGCGATGCACCATTTGCAGTGGTGCTTCCCGATGTAATCATCGATGAATACACGAGTAACCTTAAAAAAGACAATTTGGCGGATATGGTGGCTAAGTTTAATACCAGCCGTGTTAGCCAGATAATGGTTGAGCAAGTCCCTCAAGAAGATGTTAGTAAATATGGCATAGTTGATTTAGAAGGCTTGGAGTTACTACAAGGTGAGTCGGGTAAAATCCACGGTATGGTGGAAAAGCCAGACTTAGATGATGCTCCGTCCGATTTAGCGGTAGTAGGGCGTTATGTGTTGTCTGGAAAAATTTGGGATTTACTCGAATTCACTCCACCGGGTGCAGGTGACGAAGTGCAGCTAACTGATGCTATTTCATCTCTGATGAAAACAGAACAAGTCGATGCTTATTACATGAAAGGTAGAAGCCATGATTGCGGTAGCAAATTAGGTTATATGACTGCGAATGTCGAGTATGCTTTGCGTCATCCTGAAGTGGGTGATGAATTTAAGTCATTCCTAACAGACTTAAAACTTTAATAAACAGGCCGCTCATAGTGATAATGAGCGGCCTAAATGTTAACTAATATACCCTTCATCCTTGAACCCGCCTGTTTGTTGGCTTCACTACATTCGCCCTAATCACTTGGCTGTCTAAGTTCATGGGGTCTCATTCCCTTGCCACCACCACGCCGTTCCAATGATTTTGGGTATACCTAACTTGTTTTTACTTGTCCTTTCAACTTCTCAAGCATTTTTTTACCTACACCTTTTACCTTTACTAGGTCGTCTACAGATTTAAACTTTCCATTTTTTGTCCGGTATTCGATGATGGCGGCAGCCTTTTTCTTGCCTACACCCGGCAACGAAACCAATTGCTCTAAAGACGCGGTATTCAAATTGACCTTAGTCATTTGCTTTTGACTGATTTTACTTTTTGCCGTATCTGCATTCGCGAAATTGGCTGAAGTAGTCAGAAATGCGCTGGAAAGTAATAATATAAAGATGAGTTTTTTCATAGATAAATTCCTTCTTGTTGATTCCATGTCGATGCAAATGCATCAGAACAAACATAGTAGAAATAACTTAGTTCGTAAAGTAATCAGCTGAAACCTTATTTAATCATCAACAAAAGATTGATAGGCACTATCGCCCCAAGCTATTAGCTCATTATTCTCAAAAAGTAGCGCTGTGCATTCGTCTTCTGTGGTAATACCATCGGCTTTTTTGTGCTGTGTGCGATAAAACATTATTTGTAGTTCTTTATTATCGTTTCGCTTGGCTTCTGTTATGTCTGGGCTACCTAACAACTCGAGTATGTATTTTTTCTGTAAGCCCAGTTCAAGCTTAGATATCTGGACTTTGTTGTATTCCTCTCGATCTTTCCAATCCATATTATGCGGGGTGTCGGGATATAGCATGATGACAGCCATGACAAAGACAGCGTACAAACCTACACCAATAACAATTCTCTTAACTACTTTTTTGTTCATGTGTTTCTTTCTAGTGTTTACCCAATCTAATCATATAAAAATAGTTGATTGATTGCAGCGAGTTGAACGTAAATTTTTGTTAACCTAGCGTAATAAGCGCTACTTTCTAATTATTCAGTTATTTGATAACAAGGCACATACTTACTTCCAGGTAGTTTCATTCTTTGTTGTTCAACAAAAGATTCCAACAAATCGTCCATCATTTCCATTAGTTTTGACTCTCCTTTTAGTTGAAAAGGGCCATGTTTTTTTATCAAAGCCACCCCTTCTGACTTTACATTGCCCGCGACTATCCCAGAGAATACTTGTCTCAATGCTGCAGCGAGTTCGGTTATGGGTTGGTCAAAATGTAAGTTGAGTTCTGCCATGCTGCTGTGATTCGGAATAAAAGGGCTCTGAAATTCGGCAGCAATTTTCAGTGACCAATTAAAGTTATAAGCATCGCCGGTTTGTTTGCGATAATCCCTGACTAAACTTTGTTTCTGCTTAATAATTTGTGCTACTTTTGCCGCGTCGCCTACTACTATTTCATATAACTTCCTTGCTTCAGACCCCAAGGCCTCACCAATAAAATGATCAATGGACTCAAAGTAAGCTTTACTTTGTTCAGGTCCGGTGAGAATGATAGGCAATACTTGTTCTTTGTTTTGCTCATCCAACATGATACCAATTAGATAAAGCAGTTCTTCTGCCGTGCCTGCTCCTCCTGGAAAGATGACAATGGCATGAGATAGGCGAATAAAAGCCTCTAAGCGTTTTTCGATATCTGGCATTATTACCAGTTCATTCACTATCGCATTAGGTGGTTCGGCGGCAATGATCCCCGGCTCTGTTAAGCCTAAGTAACGGCCATTTTTATAACGTTGTTTGGCATGACCTATGGTTGCACCTTTCATTGGGCCTTTCATCGCTCCTGGCCCACAGCCAGTGCAAATATTGAGCTCTCGTAAGCCCAGCTGATAGCCCACTTCTTTAGTATATTGGTATTCTACTGTACCGATTGAATGTCCACCCCAACACACCACCATATTTAATTCTGCAGTGTTTTTGATAGTTTGCGCATGACGCAACATATCAAACACACTATGTGTGATGTAGTGAGAATCAGGTGTCACCCGCAAAGCCTGAGCCGAATACTTCGTCCCCATATGCAGTAAATCACGTAGCACGGAAAAGATGTGTTCATGCACGCCTTTTATTAACTGTCCATCCACAAAAGCGTGGGCTGGTGGATTGACCAACTCAACTTTTACCCCTCGTTCTCGGCCAATTAAATTGATTGCAAAGTCGTGGTGGGGCGCAAATATATTTTCACTATTATCAATTTCAGCACCACTATACAAAACAGCTAAGCAGCAGTTGCGGAACAATTGGTATAAGTCACTGTCTTTAGATTCGCTAAGCAAGTTAACTTCTAACTGAGATAGTTGACTCATTGCGCCTACAGGGTTGAGTTGAATTTTGTGCATAATCACCTGAATTTATTGAGTTATTGTCTTGCCAGTCTAACTTCTGGGTATATTTGTTCAAAGTTACTTCTAAATGGATTGATATCGAGTCCGCCACGTCGGGTATATCTGGCGTAGACGCTTAACTTATTGGGTTTACAATTAGCCATAATGTCACAGAATATACGTTCAACACATTGTTCATGAAATTCATTGTGTTGTCTGAATGATATAAGGTAACGCAATAACCCTTCACGATTTATTTGTTGACCTTGATAACGAATAAAAACACTGCCCCAGTCAGGTTGATTAGTGATAAGACAATTTGATTTAAGTAAATCACTGCTGAGTGTTTCTTCAACCTGTTCGCCGCCAACGGCTAAATTAGACGGATCAAGTTGGTAATCTTTTACTTCAATGTCTAGATCGTCTATAGACACAGCTTCAAAGCTGGAAATTTGCATTTGAGAAAATTCTGCTGGTTTGAATAGCACTACCTTGACCTGCTCCCCTGCGCATTGAGATAAGTCTTTCGTTAAGGTTTCAGTGACTGACTCGATGGAGTCAAAATGAGTTTGGCTAAAGCTATTTAAGTACAATTTAAATGATTTCGACTCAATTAAATGTGGCGATGAGGCCGGCACTTCACAGCGCATAATAGCCACTTGAGGTTTACCTTTATAGATAATTCGTAGCCATTCCATCGATCAGTCCCAGAAAAAGGTAATTCAGCCGTTAAATTTAGTTCTACTCTATTCATGCTTCTAGGTACGACTTGCAACAAGGCTGGCGTGTATATTTCTCTGTACTCAGTCGCTTTGCCTAAACTTAATCCGGCAAGCGTTACTTGATTATCATGTTCTGACTACTTTATTTCAATCAGTCTACCCCATGACTGCTTTCGTCAAAACCTTGAGATATCATTTTTTCAAAATGATGTTAAATTAGCCGGCTAAAAGGTGTCGTTGAAAGAGAATATCGATGAGTGAACAAGTGACCGCTGCGCTAGATGAATTTGTCCAAAGTTATTTGATTGCCGCTAAAAAACATCCAGAGATGTTAATGGT
>QIJM01000428.1 GCA_003232445.1 Paraglaciecola arctica | reverse complement strand
AAGTAACGGATATTGGTATCTTCGTCACTACCTTTTTGACCTTCGACAAACGCATAATCATTGTGCCCAATGGCCCTTTGGCTAATGGCAATATAATCAATTACACCGCAAGTGATGTAAGAGCGGTTGAGATCTCCATTGGTATTTCTTACTCAGATGATATTGCAAAAGGCAAAGCGGCGATGGAGGCTGTGTTAAAGGCTGATCCAAGAGTTTTACAAGACGAAGGCAACGTAGTAGCTGTGGTCGATTTAGGCACTAGCTCAGTTGACTTTTTAGTCCGAGCGTTCGCTAAAACCGATGATTACTGGGCGCTGTTTTTTGACATACGTCCGGCACTTAAGGCTGCGGTTGAAGAAGCTGGCTTAACTATTCCGTTCCCGCAACGAGATATACATGTGAGCAAGGAAAGCGCATAGCCCTAAGATTAGTTCTTAACGCTAAGCATTCAAAAATAGGCGCACTCATATTATTAACAGTGAATGCGCCTATTTTATTTCTAATTCCAAGTCTTCAGACCAACTAAATTTAATCTGTAAAAGCCTACTATCTTTATCCCAGAACCCTGCTTGACTGGCACCTGCAAATGTTTGTTTATCATTGACTAAATCAATAGGTTTATGATTGATTGAGATAACCTTTGTTGACGTTGACCAGTTGTGGATCAGCAAGGTTAACGCCCTAGACTCTGGCATTGTTTGATATTGGCCTTGACGCTTTAAGCTAATATTGAGTTGATTCTCTTTTTGCTGCGCGTTAAAAATCAACTTCTCAAATGCATTGTTTTTTATTGCGTTAGGGTCAACCCCGTCATCATCATACATAGTGCCAGATGAGGACTTAATCGACGGGTCAGCGTAATAATGTAAGGTCAAGGTTTGAGTTGTGTAGTCGTCTGTCGATTGCACAGGCTCTACCATGGGAATGAACGAACCACCACGTACCATCACAGGTAATCTATCTAACTGAGTCGCTAACCGGATGCTCTGATTACCTTCATAGCGCTTCTTTGTCCAATAGTCGAACCAGACTCCCTTAGGTAAATCCATCGACACTGCGGTTAGGTTTGGTTCGGTGATAGGTTTAACTAGAAACGCATCGCCCCAAAAATAGCTGTCTTTGATGTCAATTAAGTCATCATTTGTTGGGTCTTCAAAAAACACAGGGCGCATTAGTGGCATACCTGTGAGACTGTTTTCGTAAGCTAAAGAATAATTATATGGCAGCATGGCATAGCGCAATTTTACAAATTCGCGCAAAATATCTTTAGTTTGTTGATCGTGGAAAATAGGCTCTGGGGCAATATTGTCTTGTGCGTGGGGCCTAAATACCGGCTGAAAAACGCCGTATTGTAACCAGCGAATATACAGTTCTTGATCAAACTTTTCGCCTCCGGCAAAACCGCCCAAATCAGAATGGGTATAACCTAATCCTAACAACCCCATTTGTAATGACAGCTCAACTTGTGGTTTTAAGCCACCCCAAGAGCGGCTGACATCGCCTGTCCATGGGATCATCCCATATCGCTGGGAGCCAACAAAACCTGAGCGCATCATGATAAATGGGCGTTGATTAGGCGCAATAACACGCTGGTTTTCATATACGCGTTTTGCCCACATATGCCCATAGGCATTGTGAATTTCGTCACCCGTCACTTGTAAGCCATCGAAGTTATGAATACTGTCAGCAGGATGTACTTCTGGCTCTCCTAAGTCTCCCCACCAGCCAGCCACGCCTTGTTTGAATAAGTCGGTATAAATATCGTTAAACCAGTTACTGGCTTTGTTATCAAACACATCGATAAGTCCAGTATTGCCGAAATAGAAATCAAAACGTCTGGGGGCACCTGCATGATTTTTGGCTAATACTTGATTATCTACTGCTTCTTGCCATTTGTCTGAGCTGGATAAAATAAAAGGCTCAGTGATCAATACTGTTTTAACACCTTTGGCCTTAAAGTCAGCCATCATCTTTTGCGGAGTAGGAAAAGTTTGTTTGTCCCAGTCTAAGTTACCCATAAACCCTTTTATATCGTTACCAAACCAATATAAATCCAATACCACAACATCGAGTGGGAAGTCCTGTTCAATGAACGCATCGACTGTTTCCCGTGTTTGCTGTTCGGTTTTATAACCAAACCGAGAGGCAAAATTACCCAGCGCCCAGCGTGGTGGTAGCGGTTGTTTACCTGTTATCTCGACAAAGTTATTAATGACAGCCGAGTAATCTGAGCCTGCCACTACCACATAGGCGGTACGCCCCCCAACGGCCTCAAATTGCATAATGTCTGGTTCGGTATAGCCTAAGTCCATGTGACCGCTGGCTGAATTATCAAAAATCAACGCGTACTGACGATTAGACATGACCGCAGACAAACCAAAGTACATTTGGTTTGATTGTGTGGTGTAACCGTAATCAGCCTTATTATATAATGGAAAACGATGCCCTCGCCTGTCCATACCCAGAATGCGCTGACCGCCGCCAATTAACTTTTCATCCTCTTGCAGCTTAAAGCGAAAACCCCGTAGCGTATCTTGCAAAAACAAACCCACTTCTTCTTCGATAAGTAGCGTCTCACCTTGGTAATAGCGTATTTTTAACGGTGATTTATCGATTATGGCTTTAAGTTTTCCAGTATTTACCTCCAATGTTTTTGGGGTGTTTTTGAAATACAATGCGACTGTATTTTGACTGTCGACAAGTGCAAAAGAAGGTAATTGTTTAGTATTTTTGGGTTGATAAAACACTTCAAAAGCATTGGCAGAATAGGCGGTCAGAGACACTTCCCCTTCATCTGTTAAAACAATCAGCGCATTACCTTCAAGCCTGTGACTTTGATACTCAGCTGCTTGTGTTAATAAACTAAAAAGTACAAAAACAAACAGACTGATTGGTTTAAGTACTTTAGGGGTAAAAACTGTATTTTTGCTGAAAAACATATTGATTATCTTCTAGGTAAAAGTTGATGACGGCTAAATAAATTTAGAAAGCAGGTTCTTGTTGAAATAACCATTGAATGGCTTCAGTAAACTCTGTTTGCCATAATTGCTCGTTGTGTTCGCCCTTAGGCACACGTTTAAACAGGGTGTTTTTTCGAGGATGACCTTGTTGTTTGAGTTGTCGCTGCATTTTATCGGTATCGGCTATCATGCCATTCCCTTCTTTGTCACCATACATCACGTATAAACGGACATCTAACTGTGCTTTTTTGAATTGTGTAAAAGAAAACACATCCTGCGAATACCAGTAAGCAGGCGAAAAGATACCCGCTTTACTGAACACCTCTGGATAAGCATGAACAGCATAGTGGGAAATCAACCCGCCCATATCGCTCCCCATGATCGCGGTGTTTAAACGGTCTGCTTTGGTGCGAAAATTGCTATCGATATGAGGTTTGACAACCTCTACAATAAAATCCATATATTGCTTACCTTGGGCTTCACCAAAACGTTTATTCTCCCATGGTGACAACTCATTCATACGAAAGTCTCCACTGTTATCAATCCCTACAACAATCACTTCAAAATCTTGTTTCTCAGCGAGTTGGTTGAGTGCTTCATCAACTTCCCACTCACCTGCAAACGCAGTCATGACGTCAAACAAGTTCTGCCCATCATGCATATAGATAACCGGATAACGTTTTTCAGAGTGTTGATAACTCGGTGGTAAATACAAACGAATGGTGCGCTGTCTATCTAGCTCAGTCATAACAAATTGGTAAGGCAATACTTGCACATTGTCAGTCACAGTGGAGATTTTGACCGGCTCACTACAAGCGAACAATAACAAGGCGAATGTTAACAATACACCTCGAATAGTTGGCTTGTAGCTCATAACTGGATCACCACAGATTGCATGGGTGCTAAACTTAACTCCATCACGCCTAATGGTTTCTCAACTATTAGGGTCTGCTCTGTCCCAGTTAATAAATCCACGCCTCGATATTCCCCTGTGTTAAGTTTTAATGTGTCGATTTGTGCTGCAGTTAATACAACAGCTAAATTGATTGTGCGCTGTTGATCAAAATGACTGACCACCAACACTCGCTGATTGTCAGTATAACGAACAAACGCGACTAACTTATCTGCACTCTCAATTACACTCTGCCGATTTAGTACTTCGCCTGTTTGCGCATCTGCAACTTGGTCGGGTTTGAAATATATCGGCATATAATCGCCCAACATTGCTGGGTGAAAGGCAGATATTTTCATCACATCAACGTAAAAACTGCGTAAAGCTTTTTCAGATTCACTCAATTGCTCGCCATCGAACTTGCCGTTATTCATCCAACGTTGGTGAGCTGGCACACCACCATAATCAAAAATGCTGGTGCGAGACGGGTCGCCAAAGCCTAGATCTTCACTGCCGCTTTCTCCCACTTCTTGGCCAAAATATAGCAATGTGGGCGAACGGCTAATCAATGCAGACACAACTAAAGCAGGTTTACCCATTTCAGCCCCGCCAACCTTGCCAGCAAAACCATCACTGGCAATGCGTTGTTCGTCGTGGTTTTCTAAGAAGTGCAACATATGTTGCTCAATATCTTGATGATTTGCTTGGATTTGATGCAGAGTTTTACCTTTCCCCTTGCCTTGCATAATGGCTTTTAAGGTATCGTAAAATTCAACTTTGTCATACAAATAGTCCATTTTGCCAAGCTGAATATAATTGCGGTACAAATCAGGGTTGTACACCTCGGCTAATAAAAACGCCTTTGGATTCTTGAGTTTAATAGACGAGTTGAGATAACTCCAAAATTCCACTGGTACCATTTCGACCATATCATAGCGAAATCCATCAACCCCTTTATCTAACCAATAGTGTGTAATATCACGAAATTTACGCCAAGAGTCAGGCACTTCTTTGTCCGACCAAAACGCCACATGTTGTGCAATACCGAGTTGTAAATACTGCTCTGGCAAACGCGGGAAGTCGTAACTACCATCAGGCTTAACGCCATAATTCACTTTAACCGTTTCGTACCAATCGTGGAAATGAGGCTGGGTTTCACGTGAACCATTGCCTGTCCATTTCGCTGGCGACTCATCAAACTGTGCATCTGACAAAGGATGAGCATCGCCCCCCAAAGGTTGATAACCATCCAGAGGCTGTGGCACCTTAAAATCCTGCCCGACTACGTAATAAAAATTATTGTTTTTTGCATATTCGACACTTATATCATCGTTCTGACCAAAATCACTTATGCCTAGAGGTTTGCTTAAAGATTGATAGTTTCGGGCGACGTGATTAGGCACAATATCAATGATCACTTGCATACCCTGTTGATGTGTTCGGGCAATAAGTGCCTCAAACTCTTGTAGTCGATTTGCTGGATCATCAGCCAAATCAGGATTAACAGAATAATAGTCTTTTACCGCGTAAGGTGAGCCTGCACGACCTTTGACCACATCAGGATCATCATGCGTTATACCGTAGGCAGAATAATCGGTAATAACACCGTGGTGAGGTACACCTGTATACCAGATATGCGTAGTACCTAACTCCTTTATGCCTTGCAAAGCTAAGTCAGTAAAGTCACTGAACTTACCCACCCCGTTCTCTTGGATAGTTCCCCAAGGTTTATTCGTGGTGTTTGTATTACCAAAAAGCCGAGTAAATACCTGATAAACAACAGGCTTACCTGCTGGTTGTTTAGGCAGTATATCTTCCAGCGTGGTTGAGGATTTATGCGCTTTTGCTTTGGATTGAGCAGTATCAGGTGCAGGAGAACAAGAGAACATTCCCAGTACTATAAATGTTGCGATAAACTTGTAACAATACTCGGCTGAATTTCGTGGAAACATACAAAAAGACCCTATTAATAATGCTTATTAAAGCATACTCCTAGCGCCACACATCTGACAGCCTGTTACATACGTATTCACAACTCTGTTACATACGTATTCACAACTTATACCAATCCATCCTAACAATTAGCCACTCAGAGTAGACGGTCAGTTTCTAAAATCAGATCCTTTTGTAAACTTTAAACTGTTATCATCACAAACTCGTAAAAAGTAATACAAAGAAGTGGCAGTCTACATGAAAATATTGATCAGAAATCTTGACAGAGAAACGACTGAGCAGGAATTACAGACGGCCTTTGAGGCACATGGCAAAGTGCAGTCTTGCGATATAGTCAAAGAAAAATCTAACGGCTTATCTAAAGGATTTGGCTTTGTTGAAATGCCTAAGTCTGGTGATGCAAAAGTCGCAGTGAAAAATCTTAACGACAGTATGTTAGGTGCTAATAAAATCAGAGTGAAATACGCACAAGATAAAGCTGATTAACTTATTTAACCGTTTCTGGACTCACCTATTTAACCCTTGGCGCAAAAAATTCAAGCTACCTTAGCTTGAATGTTGTTGGGTTGACGAACTTTTGCTGTAAGTAAAATATGAGGTTCATTTTCATATAACAGACATTGTTTTAGTTTTCCAAGGTTCATAATTCTAACGCGGCGTTTTTCCACCTCAATAATATGCTCATTCTGTAAATGAGTGAGTAACCGACTAACCGTTTCAATCGCCATGCCTAAATAATTGGCAATATCCACCCGAGTCATACTCAAATCAAACACATTGCCAGATAACCCTCTCTTTTCAAAACGCAAAGACAAGTCCAATAGAAATGAGCTGAGCCGCTGCGCAAGATATAAATAGCATCAAAGGTCTGACCTTCGCTAAATAGTACGTCCGACTTTTGGTATACTTTATGCGATCTTACTTTTGGCTCTACTTTACTTTTGTCAGCTTGATTAAAGCACATGTCAGACATGGCACAGTGTTGGCAAAGTGAAG
>QIJM01000532.1 GCA_003232445.1 Paraglaciecola arctica | reverse complement strand
CTTAGGTAAAGATGGTTACTTTTATAAACGAAAATTCAGTACCAACAGCAATGCAAAAAACTTTTTAACTGGTTCACATGTTGAACAGTCTAACTATTTCGATGAGGTTAATGACAAAATATTATTCCCTGAAACCTATTTCACCAGTCTTATTTCATGCGCCCTTCTGGAGAGAGGGCAGGCCAATGGCCATGATTTTAAGCGCGAGCCTATGGTCTACACTTCACATAAAATATCAGTAAACTGCAATATGGTAGCTAAAATAAGAAGCGACCAAAAAATACACCTAATTGTGAGCCAACCGCAGTTAAATCCCAATCAAAAAGGGCAAGAGCCAACATTAGTGACACATTATTGTTTTGGGTTCAATCAAGAAAAAAACATACTATTTCAAGGAGAGATCCAGCTTGCTCCCCTTGCATATATTTTGGCCAACAACAAAATCTGAATCAACATTCAAGGAGCACTGATGGACAAATTCATGCAAGCTGCAATCGAAGAAGCACAAAAAGGATTAGCCGAAGGTGGTATTCCTATCGGTTCAGTTATAGTGCATAACAACGAAATTATCGGTCGTGGTCACAATCGTAGAGTCCAAAATGGTAGCCCCATTTTGCATGGTGAGATGGATGCGTTTGAAAACGCAGGTCGTCAATCTGCACAGACCTATCGCGAGTCAATTATTTACACAACATTGTCTCCATGTGCAATGTGTTCAGGGGCAATTATTTTATACGGGATAAGCCATGTAGTGATAGGTGAAAATTACACTTTCAAGGGTGAAGAAGCGTTACTCAAGTCCAAAGGTATTTCTATCGACGTTCTACAAAACCAGCAATGTATTAACTTAATGAAAAACTTTATCAGCACCAAACCTCAGCTTTGGAATGAAGATATTGGCGAATAAAAGCAAAAATATTCAATCATAAAGTTAAGTTTATTTAACATAAAGTTGGGTTTTTATAACATTAAGTTAATTATTAACACTAAAGGTTATTTTTAGTATACTAATAAAAACATTGCAATAGGCAGTCTATTTAATAGTCCATGATTAAAAGATGAAGGTTTTACTAATCATAGTGGCGATTATTCAAATATAGGATTTATCAGTCAGAGCAAAAATATTGACTAAAAGTGTTTCTTTATTCTAGCTGTAAAACTTTTTGGGAGATGGGTGATATAATGTTTGCGCTACACTTTGATATTAAGCAAACTTTTTGGCTCTTCAAATTTTACTATTTAATGTGGTTTTTACCCTATTAAATAATTTTTCTGTTTAACTTTATTTATACAATGTTGGTTATTAACTTGGCTAAAACGACCATTAGAAATAAGATCCGAGAATTACGTTTTTTTGCTGATGAAATGACGCAAAAGGAACTAGCAGAATTAGTTGGCGTAACACGACAAACTATAATGGTAATTGAAAAAAGTAAGCATTCACCAACTTTAGAAGTAGCCTTCAAAATTGCTGAGATATTTGGTCAGTCTATAGAAGAAGTGTTTCAGTATCAGTCAGCTTAAGTCAGCTAAAGAACTTTTTTAATTATTTGTTTATAGCAAGTTAGTTAAAATCTAACCACATATTTAAAGGTTTTATGAGAGTGTAGGCGCTCACTTTAATTTTTAATCACACAAAACTCTAATAGATAGAAAAATACTATGCCAAGCACTAAAAAGTGGACGGTTGATGACTCGGAACATATCTACCGCGTAAAACGTTGGGGCGCTGGCTATTTTGAAATTGGTCAAAATGGCAACTTGTATGTCACCCCCGACCCTTTCAATACGGACATACGAATTGATTTCAAAGCAGTTGTAGAAGAAATCAAACAAGAAGGCATCCAATTCCCTGTGGTGGTGAGATTTCACGACATTCTTCGTTCGCAAGTGGCATTGCTAAACCAAACGTTTCAACAAACGATTAAAGAAGCTGAGTATCAGGGCAAATATATGGGTGTCTACCCTGTAAAAGTCAATCAGATGCGTGAAGTAGTAGAAGAAATAGTCGACGCTGGTGCGCCATTTAATTATGGGCTGGAAGCAGGCTCAAAAGCTGAACTATTGACGGTAATGGCGCTTAATACCAATGCCGAGTCACTCACTATACTCAATGGTTACAAAGACCAAGAGTTTATGCGTTTGGCACTGTTAAGTCGTAAATTAGGTCGAAAAACAATTGTGGTCATAGAGAAGTTTTCTGAGTTAATCCTACTGGTAAAAATTGCCAAAGAACTGGATATTGAGCCCATAGTGGGTATACGCTCCAAAATGACCGTGAAAGGCCGTGGAAAGTGGGAAAATTCTGGAGGTGACAGAGCAAAATTTGGCTTAACCATCAGTGAAATGATCAATGCCGCACGTTACCTTGAAGAACATGGCATGGCGGATAGCTTAAAGTTGTTACATTTTCATATTGGCAGCCAGCTGACCGACATTCGCGCGGTAAAAGAATCTATCAGCGAAGGAGCGATGATCTACTCTGAACTTCACAGAATGGGCTTCAAATTAGAATACGTTGATGTCGGTGGCGGCTTAGGAATTGATTACGATGGCAGCCAGTCAACAAATGACTCATCGCGAAATTACAGCATGCAAGAATATGTGGCCGATATTGTATATGGCATGAAACAAGTGTGCGACTTAGAAGACGTGCCTCACCCTATCTTAGTAAGCGAAAGCGGTAGGGCCATTACTGCGCATCATAGTTGCGTGGTGACCGAAGTTGTTGGTGAGATAAAAGCACACGGGGCCGGCATAGCCACTAACCCAGCGGATGGTGAACATATCTTAGTCAGCGATATGCGAGAACTGACAGAGATTATTGATCAGCAAAACAACTTACAAGAAATATTTAACGATGCCTCACAGTTTAAAGAGCAAGCGTTAAGTGCATTTAAGTTACGTGTAATCTCACTCGAAGAACTCGCTAAAATTGAAACCTTATACTGGCAAATTATGGAGAAGGTGCAGCTGCGTCTCAAAGACGCCGAGTTTGTGCCCGAAGAAATGCAGGAGTTAGACTTTGCGTTGTCTTCGCAGTATTTATGCAATTTTTCAGTATTTCAATCAGCTGCAGACACATGGGCAATAGACCAAATACTGCCCGTGGTGCCACTGACCAGAATGAATGAAAAGCCAACGATCAACTGCTCCTTAGTAGATATCACCTGTGACAGCGATGGGAAATTAGATCAATTTATTAGCGAACATGGCATTTCAAACATTGTCCCAATGCATAACCTAAAAGCAGATGAAGACTATTATTTGGGTTTGTTTTTGACTGGTGCTTATCAAGATGTCATGGGCGACATGCATAACTTGTTTGGTCGCTTAAACGAAGTCCATATATTTAGCCATGACGATGATCCACAAGACTTTTACATTGAAGAAGTGGTGAACGGCTCCTCGGTTGAAGATGTGCTATCCATCATGCAATACCACCCCAGTTCTATGGCTAAAAGCATGAAAAAAATGATCGACGGGCACGTTGCTCAAGGGCAAATGAAACCCCGAGAAGGGGTGAAATGGACAGACTTCTATGAAGATTGCCTTAAGGGTTATACCTACCTAAAAACTTAAGATGCTGTTTTTGCTGAGCCAGCAACCAAGCTGGCTTGTTCTAAGTGCTTAAAACACCGTGCCCAAAAATCAGGGGTAAACTCATTAATTAAGTTAGACTCTGCGTTCATCAACATCACATAACCTACCCCATATTTAGGTGAAAATGCTATATCTGCTCGGTAACCCTGTACCCAACCACCATGATAATTAAGGGTATGCCCTGCAAAATCGTAGATACGCCACCCTAGCCCATAGTGAGCATCTGACAAAAATTTACGCCATTGACGTCGATACACTTCTTTTTTACTTTTAGTAAGTGGAGTGGTCACCTGAGAAATCAATTCAGGGGAGACCACTTCTGGCACCTCGCCTAGAAGTGCGCGCATCCAAATAACCATATCCTGCATACTGGCGTTTACCCCAGCGGCTGGGGAATATTTGTAATAGTCATCACGCACTTTAGTCGAGCGCCAGCGATTATTTGAAATAGCTACATGAGGCTTTGCCCACTTGGCAGATGACTGTAAACCAACTTTACCAACACTGGTATGCGGCATGTTTAATGGGTCAATTAGGGTATGAGTTAAGGCCTGTCCATACGATGAATGATGTTGCTGAAAATATCCATCTACCACTGCAAACAGGGTATTTTGGTAAGTATAACATTGCCCTGGTTTACACAATGGTTTAAGGCTTGAAAGCATAGTGAGTACTCGCTTTACAGAATAATTCGCCTCAATCAGATTGTCGTACGCATTAGGTGTATAACCACTAGATTGGCCTATAACATGTTGTAATACCAGATCACCACTTTTGCCTTTTGCAGTGGAGAACTCAGGCACCAATTGCGCCACGGGTATTTGCCAATCCAATTGATTTTGTGCCACGTATTTGGCCATTAACATAGAGGTAAAAGTTTTAGATACCGATGCCAATCTAAATACTGTATCTATAGCGATGGGTTTGCCTGATTTGCTTTCTTTGCCATACACAACCACCGAAGCTGGTTTACCTTTTTCAATATAAGCAAAGGCATATCCAGGTAAATTCTTTTTTTGTGCTTTTCGTTGAATATCTTGGGCAAATTTAGTCAGCCATTTATCAGCGGCAACGCTCTGCACACTGTACAAGCTTAAAAACAGCAGAAACCCTGTAAAAGACTTAAACATGCAGAAGTTGAAGTTGCATAGGTTTGCTTAGTATTTCCAATAAGCCCACAATTATATAAACAAAAGAAGTCACATTATTCCTATTTTTAGATTGAATCGGTCAAGTTACATTTAGCCTAATACTACACAATATCCTATTTATTGGAGCAGAGTGTTGTCTAATCAAACACCCAAGCGAAAATTAATCAGATTCAATCAACTGCATCCTGACCATGTTTCTACCATCACGTTTGGCGGAAAATAGCGCGTCATCTGCCGCAGAGATGACTTCTGACATGGTACGTGACGTGGCGGTAAAAGATACACCGAAACTACCTGTTATTTGAATTGATATTGTGCCAGTGGTGATTGTCATAGCCGCCAATTTTTTGCATAACTCCTGACATAATTCAACCGCTTCGTGAGGGCCAGTATCAGGCATCAATAAGATAAACTCTTCACCACCCCAGCGACCTAAAATATCTGTTTCACGAATGCTATTTTGCAACATTTGCGCCACTTGACGCAAGACTATATCGCCGGCTTTCCTGCCGTGAGTTTCGTTAATAGACTTAAAATTATCTAAGTCTATTAATACTAAGCTAATCGATTGCTTCTCATACATCAGTTCTTCAAACTTTAAGGCGATGTTACTTCGGTTAGCTAGTTCGGTCAGGATGTCAATTTGTTTCATTTTTTGTATATCTTTTTTGAAGTAGTACAACAAGTTGTATATCAATAAAAATAATCCAAATATCACCGCTAGTAAGGTCACTATGCTAATGATAAAACCACGACTTATCTCAGTTTGCCGAGATTGAAGAGGTGTAATGATGTACAAAGTCCAGTCAAAGGGTTGAATATTAAGTTCTGCAATAAGCGCTTCTTGCCCATTAACTTGCAATAACAAATTATTTAATGAAGCTTGTTGTTGCTCTGGCTTTAATGCTTGAAACCATGGCAGGTCAGCTAGGTTTTTGAACGTCACACCTTTGACTAATAACTCAGGATCAGACGTTAGAGTAATATCTTTGTTTTGATCAACAAAGATAAAATCATATCCGTAGGTCTTTTTGTACTCACTGAACACTTGGGTAAATGCCTTGAGGTTTTTACCTACACCAAATACCCCGAGAAAATTGTCTTCATCATCGTAAATTTTTAAATCGATATAAAACTGAGGGTTTTGCCATTGTCCAATATCGGCCATAGCTTTTTCAGGTTGAGCTTTGTATCTGAAATACCAATCAACTTTGCCTTCAATTAACT
>QIJM01000149.1 GCA_003232445.1 Paraglaciecola arctica | reverse complement strand
CTTACATTTTTTACGTTTTCAGGGTGATTTATTTTGTTAATGTATACCATGTATCATAAATATATTTGGAGTTGCGTTACTTAATGGCTAACTTTTTTTGTCACATACTTTTGTCTGGAAGCCTCGGACTATTGGCATTTCCAGCATATGCCAAATACACAGAAATTTTCTCATCGCACCAGATTGACCTTAGTTTCAACGTTAACCAACCTGTATTAATTGCTGACCTTCTGCCTCAAGCAGGCGCAGAACTAGTGGTGGTCGGTGTGGATGATAAGCAACAACGTATCCTAGCCATTTATTTTTTTGATACCCAAAGCAATACCTTCATCCAACAAGACAAGATCAAAATTGCCGACAATGTTTTTGCCTATGATGTGGGTGAACCTCAACAAAACGGCTTACAGCGTTTGTATCTTTTAGACAAAGCAACGGTGCATCGTTATGTACCTGCTCACTTATCACACAAATCTGCATGGGTGCAGGCTGAGTCAGTTTCATCTATGTACCTTGGTGACAAGGCAGGATCGTTTAGAGAGATGGACTTTATCCAAGACATAAATAACGATGGCCTTGATGACATTATACTCCCGCACTTTGAACAACTTAATTTATGGTTGTCCGATTGCTGCGGCGCTCGACACGCACAAAATTTACCTATTGCCGCACGTATTGAAATGAACCAAAGCAGTGTCAGTTATGACGACCAGGAACTATATTTCCAAGATATGGATCTAGACGGGAAAACTGATTTGGTGACAGTAGAACAAGGTCAACTGAGTGTTTTTGCACAAAATGAGAATAGGCAATTTTCACTCACTCCTATAAAGATAAAAATTGATAAATCTATTTACGCTGTGGATTGGTGGGAGATGAAAGATCTAAATGGACAGGAGATGGATCAAAGTGATATCCAACACCGTGTTGTAAGAGAAATTGATGACTTTAATGGTGATGGCCTCCCAGATATCGCAGTACAGTTTACTAAAAGCTCTGGTGTGTTAGATAAAACTATCGACTTTGAGTTTTTTTATGGCGCGCTAAATGAAGGACAATTGACCTATTCCGAACAGGCCAGTACAAGTGTCACGTCTGAAGAAACTTTGTCTAACCTAACGTTTTTAGACAGAGATATGGATGGCAAACAAGAAGTGTCAGTTTCGTCTTTTGATATTGGTATCTCTCAGATAGTCGGTGCTTTTTTATCCGGCAGTATCGATCAAGACGTATTAATTTTTTCTATGGATGAAAATGACCAATTTGGCAAAAAGCCCCTTGTCAGTCAAGAAGTGGAAATTACCTTTAGTTTATCTTCGGGTACACAAGGTCAACCTTTGGTTAAAATGATTGATATCAATGGCGATGCTGTCAAAGATATAGTGTATTCAGATGGCGAGGATTTAATTCGAGCGTTGTTAGCCACACCTGATCAGAAAAAACCTTACGCAAAACGTTCATTGCGTCAGAAAATATCTATGCCTACAAACCCCTACAATGCCGCCACCGAAGATCTCAATGGGGACGGAAAAACAGACTTGGTGTTACATCATGGCCGTGCAGACAGCTCTGAACTATTGAAGCGAGTGCTTGTATTGATGGCGAATTAAAAGTCCCACGCTCCGGATAGTACCCGCATTTCAAACCAGCGTATCCCAGCTCTATGACAAAATTTGTTAGCTACTTAGATATCATTGTGCTGAATAAACTTGATATCATACTCCTCGTTTTTTAAAGGTTTCAAATTTAGATAATTTGAGTGACGTGATAATTGAACCCGCAGCACGAGCTGTTGGTCTTAGGCTTTAATGAAAATACCAAAAAGATTACAACCACTTGTAGACGATGGTCTGATAGACGAAGTGCTATATCAGCTTATGAGCGGCAAAGAGGCGACAGTGTATGCGGTGCAGTGCGGTACTGAAGTACGTTGTGCCAAAGTGTATAAAGAGGCAATGAAACGCAGTTTTAAAAAAGCGGCGCAATATCAGGAAGGCCGCAAAGTACGTAATACTCGCCGCGCCCGTGCCATGGAAAAAGGCTCTAAGTTTGGCCGCAAGCAGCAAGAAGATGCATGGCAAAATACCGAAGTAGACGCTTTATTCAAATTGGCTAAGGCTGGGGTCAGAGTGCCTGAGCCTTACGGTTGTTATGAAGGCGTGTTACTCATGGAATTGGTCACAGATGACCAAGGCGAAGTGGCACCCAGACTCAACGATGTATCTATGTCTGCAGAGCAAGCAATTGAAGATCACGCTTTGGTGATGGTCTATGTGATGCGTATGTTATGTGCGGGTTTGATACACGGTGACTTATCTGAATTCAACGTGTTGGTGGACGATTATGGCCCCGTAATTATTGATTTACCCCAAGTAGTGGATGCAGCCGCCAATAACAATGCATTTAGTATGTTGCAGCGTGATGTACGTAACATGAGTGAATATTATGGCCAATACGCCCCTGAACTGACTAACACTTTTTATGCTGAAGAAATGTGGGCTTTGTTTGAAGCGGGCGAACTAACAGTTGAAACAGAATTAACCGGGTATTATGCACAACCTGAAGATGACCCAGACGTAGACTCGGTATTAGAAGAAATCAAAGCCGCCTTCGCCGAAGAACAAGAACGCCAAGAAAGAGTAAAAGAAGCCAACGAACCGCTTTAATCCATTTAGGTTTAATAACAAGCACTCAACCTGACACTCCTTAAATCTGAGCAACTTAGTTGCTCCTAAGGCCATCATTATGCGTCACTCTTTATTATGTTGTCTTTCTTCGGGCACTAATCTTTCCACCTATGTCCATTTTGAAGTAGTTGCCAATTACGTTACGCTCTATTGGTATAACACAGCCTCATTAGAACGAATTAGATTAGCTGGATCAGCAGGCGTTAATACATTGTCGGAGTGGCTTTATCGGCGATAACATAAGCAAGAGCATCTGCTAGCGGCACCGTAAAATAAAGATTAAAAGCTTCATTCATAGACAGGAATGGCTCCATCTCTTCTTGATTGTTATGATTAAATTATAAAGCAAGTTGTTCGTTGGGCTTCATCCAGCGAGCTTGTTTACTGTAAACGGGACAGGTATGTTCAATAGTTTGCCAAATCTGTTCAGATGTTTTTGCGCGCCCACTAAGCTGAAGTAGCCATGATAAATGACGCTTTGCCATAATCGATAATTTGCTGTTTTTCGCTGTTTCTTCGACTAATACTTTGTAAGTGCCTTCTAGTTTTAGATTTCGTTCTAAAAGCTTGTCTAATTTTATTTGATAATAGACCTTATGAACTCGATCTGAGTCACTGGTAATATTCAAAAGTTCGTCCTGCTCCAATAAAACAAGGGCTTTTTGATAGTGAACTTGCGCTTGTTCAGCTTGTTCTAGGTACTCGTAAATTTCTGCTAAACTTGCCCATACTTGATGAATATTAATGTTTGGCATGCGCTCTATTGCGCTTAACTTTGCCTCAAGTGCAGAGGGCATATCTTGTTCTATAATCAGAACACTGCCTAACTGTTCATAGCCTAAATAATTACCTGCAAACTCGTTAATGATCTCATCAAAGGTGCTTTTTGCTTTATTAAGTTCTCCTTGGCACAACTGCATTACGCCTAAGTTACTCATAATAATTTCGTTTTTTACCGTTTGCGTAGCCTGTTCAAAACTGCTGATGGCGGCTATGGAGTTGCCTTTCATAAGGTTGAGCCTTGCTAGGGTATTATGAGCACGCCACTGACTAGGGTTTTGTGCAATGGCAAGCTTTGCGTTAGCAGAGGCCGAAAAAGCATCTTCTTGACCCCCTCCATTGCGAAACCGTACAAAATATACAAATGCTTTTAACGTCATTGCATCCGATTCGTTTATCTCAGGGCCTATATAATTTTGCAACAATGTTGAGGCATCATTTTCATGTCCCGAGTGCACATATAGCTCTGCCAGTGCGCTTAGTGTTGGCCAAGAAAGACTATCTATTGCGTATGCTTGATTACAATTTTCGGCGGCTTGCTCAAGCATGTCGGGCGCATCGTTGATGTAGCTTTTTCTGACCAAAGTTCGGCACTTCTCAGCGTAGGCGGCGGCAAACTTGTTGTCCGCCTGAATTGCCTTATCAAATTCTAATTCGGCGACGTCAAATTCATTCTCTGTGCTGCCAACGAACAATTTTTCTTTGCCTTCGAGGTAGTGGAGTAAGGCATTTCTTGATGTAGATAAACGCTGAGGCCAGACGTTGCCAGTGATTAGGCTCTGCAAATTATCTTCAATCAATTGTAAGGCCGTATTTTGTAAAGACTGGAGGCTATGCGAATAAACGACGTCTTCAAATAACAGGTGCTCTTTATCTTCAGTAAAAGCGACAACGCGCAGTAATTGATAGTGGGAACTTGGCTTAGCAGATGAGGGTGTGTGTGCATGTTGATTGTTATTAGCGTGGCTATGTATAGAACTGATCTGCAGCAACAAGTGGCTTTGCCACATTTGTAGAATGTCTGAAGCCGTCATTATATTTATTTGACTCGTGGAGGGGATAATTGAACTAAGTTCATTAGTTTGGTTAATCCTTGAGTTCAAATTGTTTGCAAATGGCTGTAAATATTCAGGTGACTGTATGACTATCCTGATACTTCCGAGTGCTGAGGTGATGGGGCTTCGCTGCGATTGATTTATGGATTGGCTTTCTATTAATAGAAAGTACACTAAAATAGCGCAGACACAAGCTGCAAAAAATACGATGAGGTATTGCATAACCTTAGACCAGCGAAAAGGCTTGTGCAGCTCGTCTTTATTGTCGTTAATTTGCAGAGCATCATTGGTTAATGAGGGACTGCTGCTGGTTAATGTGTGATTTTGAAAACTGCTGTCGTCTGTTGTCAAATAAATGGTGTGAGCCTGCACGCCTAAAGCTGAGGCAATACGGGCGAAGCTGTGAGTGGAGACCGCTTTTTCTCTAAACATTTTGTTGACTAAATCTTTTGGCGCTTTGTCGAGTTGTTCTAATTGAGCTATTTTTTCAGCAAGCCGGCTCTGGGTATCGAACCCAGCGTTCAGCATTGCTTCTTCAAGTTTTTCTCGAGAAGCTCTAACTCCTCTTTTACGCTTGCGCACGTCCACGATTCGATCTACATGTAGCCAGTAGTTAGCCCGCAGAATAAACAATATATTGTGTGATTGCACATCATTTGAACGCAGTTTACTTCGATTGACGTCCCAATGAATGCATTTTGCTAGGATCTATACTAAACGTCAGTTAACGACACATAGCGCCGGATAAATTCACTCATGGGATTAATATTCAATTAAATCAATTATTTCAGATTAGCTTGCTGTAGGGTTAGTGTGTAAAGCTGAATGAACCAAAGAGATGCCACTATGACCTTATCAAGACTTTTACCCATATACACGGGTCGACAGCCATTTATCAGATGCTTGTTAGTGTTAAGTGTCGTACTTTCTCTAGTCGCATGTGGCGGCAGTAACAACGAACCTGAAGTGCCAGCTAATACACCACCCACTGCAAGCGCTGGTGTGCCAGCTAATACACCACCCACTGCAAGCGCTGGGGATGATCAAGTTGTACAAGTGCTCGCTACAGTAACTCTAAATGGCGACGGCAATGATGCAGAGAGTGACATTAGCGTTCAGTGGGCTCAAATTAGCGGTACCCTTGTTTCTTTAACACCCACAGATGCCCTAATAAGCACCTTCACGGCGCCGGATATACAAACATCAGAGTTGCTGGAATTTGAACTAAGTGTCAGTGACTCAGAGGGATTAGTTGCAAGTGACACGCTGGTGGTTACCGTTAACCCCAGCGATACAGGGGGTGGCAGTACCCCTTCTGAACCGCCATCTCAAATGTCTTCTCGTATCATCAATATTCGTTATGATTTTGATAACAATGGGACTTTCGAAGGTTTATTAAATAAGCAGTACGATAACCAGAACCGCTATGAGTATGGCATGTATACATATATCGACGACGGCACACC
>QIJM01000249.1 GCA_003232445.1 Paraglaciecola arctica | reverse complement strand
ATTGGATAAGCATTTCTCAAGCAGACATAGACATGTTTGCCAAGGCCACTAATGACCACCAATGGATACATGTTGACCCGCAGCGGTGTGAAAAAGAGAGTCCATTTGCAGCCACGATCGCCCACGGGTATTTAACCGTTACTTTGATGCCCAGTTCACTCTATCAATCTATCCAACCAGATCCTAAATATCTGTCGTTGCTGAATTATGGTGTCGATAAAATTCGATTTATTGAACCGGTGAGAGTGGATGATAGGATAAGGTTTATATCAACGTTGATTAAAACAGAACAAAAAACCTCGGGTAAGTTGTTTTATTTTGAAACTATTGCGCAGATAGAAGGGCGACATAAACCAGCGATGAAAGGCGTTTTTCTGACTTTACTAGCGGGTGCTTAGCAACTGCGGATACTTAATTTAATCATTCATAGAATACAGCTATTATGTTTTTGTGTTTAGCCCATGCCGTTAATTAATATTTACATATAAACGGCAAACTATTTACATGTCGTCTCCTCCAATCTACTATCATTGTCAAGTGCCTAAAATTTGTATATCAGGTACTTAGCAAACAATAATATTATTAGAATTAAATGGTTGATGGTCCTTTATTTAGGTTGTCATACAGCGTCTGTTTTTTGGATGAAATATTTAATATCTAATTGATCACCTATTGAGGACACACTATGAAAATGAAAACTAAATTAAGTCTGTTGACGGTTGCTGTTGCCGTGCAGTTTGCTACGTTAAGCAATGTAGTATTGGCTCAGGAACAAAGTGCAGAAGAAGACGCAGTAGAAACTATTATGGTAACTGCCCGTAAGCGGACAGAGTCAATTCAAGATGTACCACTTTCTATTACGGCTTTTGGTGCTGAGCAAATTGAAGCACAAAAAGTACGTAATTTATCTAGTCTAGCAGTAGGTATTCCTAATGTATCATTTGATGATATAGGCACTACTGCAGGAACGGCAAACTTTTCTATCCGTGGAATAGGCATTAACAGTTCAATCGCATCCATAGACCCAACCGTAGGGGTGTTTGTTGATGGGGTTTATATGGGGGTTAATTCCGGCATTATTTTTGATACGTTCGATATAGCAAGCATCGAAGTGTTAAGGGGGCCTCAAGGTATATTGTTTGGTAGAAATGTAACCGGTGGTGCGGTATTAATTAACACTAAAAAGCCAAGTGATGTATTCGAGGCATCCGTTAGGATAGCCGTTGAGGGCGGTGGTGAAGCGACCAATAATTATCTAATGGGCAGTGTGAGTGGCCCGCTTAGTGATAGCGTTGCGGCAAAATTGACTGTTTATAAAAACAAAGACAACGGTTGGCATAAAAACCTGTTCAATAATGAAGCTTTTGGTAAAAATGATAGCATTATGGTGCGACCTGTTATCACTTGGCAAGCCACTGATGATGCTGAGTGGATTTTTCGATACGAATATCAGAAGACAGAATCTGACGGGCCAGCCGCTCAGAGTCATACAAATGGATCTGGTGTTGATGGTAATTTTGGCAATTTTGATCGAAACTCCTTTGATTTCTCCATCGACAATGAGGGTTTTTCTAACTTAGAAACACATTTTTTTACTGCTGAGACGAATATAGACGTGGAATTTGGTGACGGCACTATAACCAATATTTTCGGCTGGAGAGATTTTACGTCTGAAACAGACGGTGATATTGATGCCTCCCCTCAGTGGCTTTTCAACGCACCAGCATGGCTAGATGCGGAACAATTTAGTAATGAATTACGCTACAACGGTCAGTTTGATAAAACCAATGTCACCGCTGGCCTGTATTATTTTGAAAACTCACTGATAGTGCATGAAAGAAGAAACCTGTTGGGCATAGCCACGGGTGGTGTGGCACCAGCATTAACCCAGGATGGTGGCGGGCTTTATGATGTTAGCACCATAGGAATATTTCTTTCCGCTGATCATGAAATTAATGATAAGTGGTCGGTTAATGCAGGACTCAGGTATACCAAGGAGAAAAAAGAAGCACAAATAGCATCTCTAGTCTTTAATCAGAATGCTACTTGTTTTGTGCCTGATGGCACCTGTGAATATGATTTTATTGACGACAATACCTGGAATAGTGTCTCCCCTAAATTAGGCATGAAATACCAACTCAGCAACACCGCTAATCTTTACGCCCATTGGACAAGAGGTTTCCGTTCCGGTGGCTACAATTTGCGGAATACTAACGCTGATACAGTAAACTTTGGGCCGGGACCTTTTGATCAAGAAACGGTGGATAATGTTGAATTGGGTTATAAAGTACGCTTTAAACGAGGAAGTTTGAATGTTGCCTTATTTCATAATCAAATTGATGATATGCAACGAGAGATAAATACGTCAGATCCAGTTTCGGGGGTAGTACAGTTCATCCAAAATACAGCCGACGCTACTATCGCAGGGTTCGAATTTGATACTACGTATATGTTGACTGATGATTTGCGTTTAAATGCGTCCTTGGGATTCATAGATGCTAGTTACGATGAAGTGATATTTGATATAAACGGTGACGGCGTGGTGAATGAGGCGGATAAAGACTTGGATTTACCCAGAGCGCCAGAGTTGACTTATAGCCTAGGATTGAATCATTCGACTGAAGTGGGTGAATGGGGTGAAATGGTATCACGCTTAACTTATGCTTTTAGAGACGAGTCAGCTTATACAGACAATAATTTAGGCTTTATTAACGAGCAGAATATTGTTGAGGCTGGAATCGACTTCTATTCAGACGACGGTAAATACGTGATTGGTTTATACGGTAAAAACCTATTGAATGAAGTGAAACACGGTGGCGATACCCAGTTACCAGCAATGCTGGGGCCAGTACCACTAGGCGGCACATTCTCACCTCTTGCTAAAGGTCGCGTGTATGGAGTAGAGCTAACAGTTAACTTTGAATAGAACCAAGCTCTAATTAATTTTTATATCATTATCCCCAGTTCGCTGGGGATTTTTTTGTCTGTGTAAAGTGTTGCTGCCATTAAGTCTGCAACAAATAAAAGTTAATAATGGATTGTTACTGAAAGGAAATGATATGAATAACTATACATCTATATTGGAGTTGAAAAATCATGTCAGAGAAACTTGCTAATCAACAAATTGAACAAGCACTAAGTAAATTAAATCTTGGCAACGATCTTAGCCAACAGTGGCACATAATGGACGAAAAACTCACTAAAACCTTCAAATTTAAAAGTTTTATTGGTGCTTTTGGCTGGATGTCGCAAATTGCTATCTGGGCTGAAAAGCTCAACCATCATCCTGAGTGGTTTAATGTCTACAATAAGGTTGAAGTGCAACTTACGACTCATGATGTAGGTGGAATAAGTGAATTAGATTTTAAATTAGCAGAAAAAATGGAATTGTTTTTCAAATAAATGAATGTGATTTTGCTTTTATCTTTAGATAAATCACATTGAGTTTTGAATGAAACATTGAATAATTGAGTGGTTTCGTTGGTTAATACAACGATTTGTATGGCAATTAAGCGGTTGAACATGTTTTTAGTATTTATCTGTATTATCCGCTTGCGCGCCTAAGCTTGCTATGTATAATACGCCCCACTTGAGGAGAGGAAGGAACAACAGCTTCCCACTCAAAGAAGATTTCAAGCGCGGGATGGAGCAGTCTGGTAGCTCGTCGGGCTCATAACCCGAAGGTCGTAGGTTCAAATCCTGCTCCCGCAACCACTTTTTAAAGCTTGGCAGGTGGCCAGTTTTTAGTAAGATGAGTGGACTAGGGTCCAGAAATAAATAACCCCGCTTGTACGGGGTTTTTTGTGTTTGTTTTTTGGTATTATATTCTGGGCATTTGGCCCTTTTTTTGTTTTTGGAGCAAGGTTTTGTCGCAACTCGAACAAAAGTTAACGGATATGTTAACTGCACCTGTTGAAGCATTAGGTTTTGAGATGGTGGGTGTGGAGTTTTTACGCGCGGGTAAACACTCTTCGCTGCGTATTTTTATTGATCACCCTGATGGTATTAGTGTTGATCATTGTGCAGAGGTAAGCCGTCAAGCTAGCGCTGTGCTGGATGTTGAAGATCCTATTAGCACAGAGTACAACTTAGAAGTGTCATCTCCAGGAATGGACAGGCCTTTATTTAAAGAAGCCCACTACCTTGAATGTTTAGGTGAAGTGGTGTCGCTTAAATTAAGAATACCTATAGGTGACAGACGTAATTTTAAAGGAAAAGTGTTGGCTTGCGAAGCAGGCAATCTAACATTAGAAATTGATAACCAAACCCATGTTTTGGCTATTGCGAATATTGAGAAAGGTAATCTAGTCCCCTCTTTTGACTAAGATGGCGACCTGACAAGAACTGTCGGAAAAGAGTAATCAGTGAGGCAACAATGAATAAAGAAATTCTGTTAGTGGCTGAAGCCGTTTCAAACGAAAAACAGGTTCCAAGAGAAAAAATCTTTGAGGCGTTAGAGTTTGCTATCGCCAGCGCTACCAAAAAGAAAAATGGAGCAGAAATCGAAGTGCGAGTCAGTATCGACCGTGAAACAGGTGGTTTTGACACCTTTCGCCGTTGGTTAGTCGTGGCAGATGATCACGAGCAAGAAAACCCTGTGGCTGAAATGTCTATATCTGCTGCCCAGATGGATGAACCAGATAAGCAGTTGGGTGAGTATGTTGAAGATCAAATCGAATCTATCGCGTTTGACCGCATAACCACACAAACAGCTAAACAAGTTATCGTGCAAAAAGTACGTGAAGCAGAACGCGACCAGGTTTTAGCAGAATATGAAGATCGTGTTGGCGAATTAGTCACAGGTACAGTTAAAAAAGTGAATCGTGACAATGTGATTGTTGATTTAGGTAATAACGCTGAAGGTGTTATATATCGTGACGATATGTTACCTCGCGAAACATTCCGCCCAGGTGACAGAGTACGTGGTTTACTCTACGTTATTCGTCCAGAAGCCCGTGGTGCACAATTATTTATTAGTCGAACTCATCCCGATATGTTGGTTGAGTTGTTCCGCATTGAAGTGCCAGAAATTGCTGAAGAAACCTTGGAAATTAAAGTCGCTGCACGTGATCCAGGTTCACGAGCTAAAATTGCCGTTAAAACTAACGATAAACGTTTAGATCCCGTTGGTGCATGTGTTGGTATGCGTGGCTCTCGTGTTCAAGCTGTATCAGGTGAACTAAATGGTGAGCGTGTTGATATTGTGCTTTGGGATGATAATCCAGCGCAGTTTGTTATCAATGCTATGGCACCTGCTGAAGTCGCTTCTATTGTGGTCGATGAAGATAAAAAATCAATGGATGTCGCAGTCGAAGCAGACAATTTGGCGCAAGCCATTGGTCGCAGCGGTCAAAACGTTAGATTAGCCAGTCAACTAACAGGCTGGGAATTAAACGTCATGACAGTAGAAGATTTAAATGCCAAACATGAAGAAGAAAACGCTAAGGTCCTAACCGTATTTACTGCTGGTTTAGACATAGATGCAGACTTTGCCTCTATTTTGGTGGATGAAGGTTTCACTACACTTGAAGAAATAGCCTATGTGCCTATCAACGAGTTACTTGATATCGAAGGGTTAGAAGAAGAAATGGTTGAGGAGTTGCGTAACCGCGCTCGCGCTACCTTAACGACCCGTGCGTTAGCTACAGAAGAAACCCTTGAAGCTGTAGAGCTTAAAGAAGAGCTGTTAAACCTTGAAGGTATGGACAGACACGTTGCCTATACACTAGCAAGTCGCGGCATAACGGATCTTGAAGGCCTTGCAGAACAGGGCACTGATGAGATTTCAGATATAGAAGAATTAAGCGATAAGAAAGCCGGTGAATTAATCATGGCCGCCCGTAATATCGTTTGGTTTAACGAAGAATAGGTCAACAGGAGGAATTTCCATATGGCAGAAGTATCCATAGAAAAACTTGCCACTGATATAGGCACTTCGGTTGACCGATTGGTTCAGCAATTCAAAAGTGCAGGTATTGATAAAGTAGCCAG
>QIJM01000541.1 GCA_003232445.1 Paraglaciecola arctica | reverse complement strand
AAAATATTAAGATACAGTGCTAATATTGCGTTGCTTAAAATGACAACAAATATTGAGCCGAACACACCTGCCCATAAACTTTGTGCTTGGTCAGTCATACTGTTGCGTACCATGCTCTGTTCGGCGGGGCTAAGATCTCCTGCCATAGACTGCACCATAAGTTCGGTATACCAAGAAAAATCAACAAAATTAAAATACATGTAGACAGGTATTGCACCGATAACCGCGATACAGATAAAAGGGATCCAAGACCAATTGTGGGTTTCACTAATGGTGGCAAATACCTGATTAGGTTTAACAAAAATGTCCTTCATTGCCTGAAATGGATTACTGACCTGCTGCATATAACTCTCCTTAAAAAATGCTTCTGAGCGAGTATAATATTGTTACATATTTATTTTCACAATCGCATGTAATAAGTTACAAAACTAAAGGACTATACCCGTGATCTTTGAAAATGCATCGCATTTGAAGAATTTACTTGAAAAATGAATTAAAAAGATCATGATGTGCGCATGCAAATATCATTGTCTTACTCAGAAACACGAGATTTAAAAACACGTCATAAACAGAGCCGTGATAAGCGCGAGTGTGACCGAATAAAAGCTAGTGATAATGATCAAAAAAAATCTGAAACTTGGTCTTCAAAAGAAGGTGATATAGAAATTATAGAAGAAAAAAATGGCAGAATAAAAGGAATATTTAATTTTTCTACTAAGAAAGGAACGCAACAAGGTGAAGAAAAAAAATAGCCGAAGGAAAGTTTGACTTTAAAATAAAGTAAATTTTTATCTAGTAAAATCAAAAACTGTTTATAACAAAGTATAAAAATAATAGCCGAAATTGTAGTAAATATGAACATTATCGCCCGCAACAACATTATTGAACCGGTCACACACTAGGAAACGGCATGATAGAAATAAAACAATTGGCGAAGAAATTCGCCGTGGAAAATCCTAAAAAACTCAGTGAGCAAGAGAAAAAAGACCCAAGACTAAAAGGGCGCTTTTTTCATTCGGTGCAAGATGTGTCTTTTACATGTCAAAAAGGTGAAGTGTTAGGGTTGCTTGGCCCTAATGGTGCGGGTAAAACCACTACCTTACGCATGTTATCCACCGCACTGAAGCCCGATAGCGGCAGTGTGGAAATAAGTGGAGATAACGTGTTAGCTAACCCTGTTATTGCTCGCAAAAAGATAGGTTTTCTATCGGGTTCCACTGGTTTGTATGGTCGTTTAACAGGTAGAGAAAATATCCATTATTTTGGTCAGTTGCATGGGATGAGCGAAGAGTCTATCGCCAAGCGTATAAAAGAGTTGGCTGATTTATTAGATATGCATAACTTTTTAGACCGCCGTTCAGAAAATTTTTCTACAGGCATGAAACAAAAAACCGCTATTGCCCGTGCAGTAGTGCATTCACCCGAGTTGGTGATTTTAGATGAACCCACAACAGGTTTAGATATTATGGCCACTCAAACGGTACTGGAATTTATTCGTGGTTTGAAAGAGCAGGGTACACCAGTGATTTTCTCGACTCATCATTTGGATGAAGTGGAAGAGTTATGTGACAAGGTTACCGTTATCGATCAGGGCAGCACAATGTTTGATGGTGATATTGCCAGCTTTAAAGCCCTTGCTGAAGGCTCATTGCACCAGTCGTTTATGGCTGCCATTCAATCAACTGCTAGCGAATAGGGAGGCTAAACTATGTGGTTAGTATTTAAAAAAGAGATAAAAGAATTACTTCGCGACCGTAAAACATTATTTTTTATGATTGCTCTGCCTTTGTTAATTTTTCCTTTGATTATTGGCATAGTGGGTTTTGTGAGTAAACAAGCTATAGATAAAGCTGAAACTCAAGTACTCAATTATGCTTTGATAGGTGGGCAATATGCACCTGATATTGTTAAAGAACTTCAACAACCAGAAAAATTTAGCCTAGTTGAAATTGAAGCAAACGCCGATTACACCTCAATTATTCGCAACGATACAGTCGATTTTGTGTTGGAAATCCCAAAAAATTATTCCAACGATGTATTAAAAAATGGTCAGTCTAACGTTAAGTTGTATTTCAACGATGCCGGGCTAAATCTCGTTTACAGACGGGTAAATGAAATAGTGAAAAGCCAGTCTGAGTTATTTCAACAAAGTGCTTTTTCTGCTTTGGGCTTAGATGTAGCACAGCAAAGCGCTCTAATAGAGCCGATAGTATTGGAGAAAGTTAATACCGCAGATGATCGAGAAAACTGGGGTGAAAAAATAGGGGGGATGTTGCCTTACCTGTTGTTTATCATTTGTCTAACAGGCGCAATGGCTCCGGCTACCGATATTGGCGCAGGCGAAAAAGAGCGCGGCACACTAGAAACCTTACTGATTTCACCCATAGACCGAAACAAAATTGTGATGGGTAAATTTTTAACAATTAGTTTTGCGGGCACTATGACCGCGCTTATTACCGTGCTGAGCATGGTGATTTGGGGCTTGGTTTTGAGCCAAGGCATGGCTATCAAGTTTGTAGCGGATTTTATGGCACAAATTGCGATGGTTGATTTTCTACTCATCTTTCTCATGTTGGTGCCTGTGGTGGCCATTTTTGCGGCGGTATTGTTGAGTATTTCCATCTATGCCAAGAGTTTTAAGGAAGCACAAAGTTACATGGGACCCATGACCATTTTGGTTATTGTACCTATTATGTTAGCTCTTTTACCTGGCGTAGAGTTAAAAGGAGGCTGGGCTTGGGTGCCTATCACTAACGTGTCACTTGCCATGAAAGAATTAATCAAAGGGACTATGGATTATTTCCAGTTATTCGCCATCTTTGGTTCGACAGTGATTATTGCAGGTGCATTGTTTGTATTTTGTGTGTATTGGTTTAACCAAGAGAAAGTGCTGTTTAGATAATCAATACAATCTTAAGCAAAAAGCCATGCTGTTGGGCATGGCTTTTTAGTTTCTGCTGATGGGCTCTGATTTATCAATTATTCGGCAATGCATTGCCGTTTATCAGCTTTGCCTGCAATTGTCTTCCTAAGCGGCTCTAATACAGTTTTTGCCAGCTTGCTTGGCGGCATACAGTGCTTCGTCCGCTCGCGAAAAAATACCAATTTGTGAATCATCTTCTTGATAAGTCGCACTACCAATACTGCAAGATATTTTATGTTGTTGCAGCAACGAGTGTGATTCGATGGCCATGCGGATGCGTTCTGCAATCAAATTGTTGATCTGGTTGTCTGCATCAGGCAACAAACAGCAGAATTCATCACCACCAAATCTAAAGGCAAAGTCAGACTCCCTAAGGCTATGTAAAATAGTATTTGCACAAGCTATCAGCACTTTATCGCCTTCTTGATGCCCATGAACATCGTTGACTTGTTTAAAGTTATCCATATCTAACACCAGCAAACCAAAGGGTTGATGACGCCTTTGTGATTGGCTGGCCAGCCTTATCATGGCCTCGTTGTAACTGGCTCTATTACCTAAAGAAGTCAAAAAATCCTTCATGGCAAATTGTTTGATTTTATGGTGTTCTAATGCATTTTTAAAAGGAAAACAAAAGTTAATATGCATCTGTTGCAAAATTTGCCAATTCTTCAACGACAAGGGTTGGGTAAATGAATAATCCATAACAGCGACTGCACTGTCCATCTGCATACAATTGAGGGTTTTAAAGTGTGCATTTTTTACCGTTTGACCCAATGTAACTCTGTTATCTTCAAACTGGATTTTTAGCTCAGACAGCGGTAGGGTGTTTTCTAACTGCTGAAAATATAATTCAGTCAGCTTGGGCAAATCTATGGTTGTTAGCAATTTCAGGATGAATTTATTAAGCTGACTTTGTGTCAACCCTTGTTTTTGTCCATGGTCGAGTCCTTGACCATGCCCTTGGTTGGACTCTTCAAGGCTGAAGTAAGGTTCAGTGACGTTTGCGCCGTATAACTGGTTAAGTTGTTCCAACGGTTTCTCCTGCCAAAAAAATGCCGAATTGCTATAAAAAAGTGATTCTTAGTTAGCACTTAGCAATTATTGTGCCTAGCAAACAACATAGAAGGGTAAATACAAGGTATGCATGGAAATTTAGGCAATATTGTTATTTTAATGGCCGTAGCAGTGGTAACTGTTTGGTTATTTAAACGCATCAATTTACCACCTGTTTTGGCTTATCTTTGTTGTGGGATTTTGGCAGGCCCCGATTTGCTCGCCTTGTTTGAACACTCTGAAGATATGGAAAATTTTGCTGAACTGGGTATCGTTTTTTTATTGTTTTCATTGGGATTGGAATTTTCACTTGCCAAAATGTTAGCCATGCGTCATCTGGTATTTGGCGTGGGGCTAGCTCAGATGGTGCTGACCACATTAGTGTTCATGGGCATCGCCTTATTATTGGGTTTTGATGGCAAGGCAGCGTTGGTGATAGGTGGGATTATAGCCTTGTCTTCAACCGCCATTGTGATTAAGCAAACCAGTGATTTGGGTATTTTGAATACCCCTCGCGCGCAAATTGCGGTGAGCATTTTATTACTACAAGATCTTGCTGTTGTACCTTTTCTTATATTGGTACCTTTGTTGGCCGTTGATTCCGAACAAAGCTTAGCTATTGCTATTTCAATGGCGTTTCTTAAGGGGTTATTAGTGGTTGGCATTTTGTTATCCATCGGAAAATGGGTGTTACCTAAAGTGTTTAGTGAGGTGGCCCGCACTCGAACCGATGAACTCTTTGTATTGACCACTATTCTGGTGGCTTTAATGGCCGCTGGTTTAGCTTTCTCTTTTGGCCTATCCATGGCGTTAGGCGCATTTTTGGCTGGTATGATGTTAGGTGAGAGCCAGTATAAACATCAACTAGAGGCTGATATTCGACCCTTTAGAGATATCCTGATGGGGCTATTCTTTATTACTATAGGTATGCGCCTAGAACTACATAATTTGCCAAGCCAGATACACTGGGCGCTATTGGGATTAGTGGTTATTGTGTTGCTCAAAGTGGTACTTATTCGAGTCTCCGCTGAGATCTTTAAATTAGGCAAACAAGATGCTTGGGCGGCCGGACTTAAACTTTGTCAATTGGGTGAGTTTAGTTTTGTGTTGGCAGCACTGGCTGTAGATCATGCGATCTTAAACTCAGAGCAAGGGTCGTTGTTATTAACTATCGGTGTGATGAGTATGGCCATTACACCTTGGCTGGTCGATCAAAGTCCAAAATTTGCAAAAGCCATCAGCCCTGAAGCAACGCCTAATGTAAAAGAATTAGACCAACTTTCAGCCCAAGATCAACAACTGACTGACCACGTATTGATTTTTGGTTTTGGTCGAGTGGGTCAATCGGTTAGCCGTTTATTAAAGATTGAAGCTATTCCCTATATGGTGATTGATGCTGATCCTATCCGTGTGCAAGAGAGTCAAAGTGCAGGCGAGCCTGTCTATTATGGCGATGTGAAACAAAAAGATATATTGCGATCGGTCGGTATAGAACGAGCCAAGCTGGTGCTGATTACCTTTGACCAATATGAAAAAGCCATAAGTGTTATTCATTTAGTTAAAAGCCTGTATCCAGACTTGCCAGTAGTGGTAAGAACTAGAAAAGATGATCGTATGGAAGAATTGCTTGAGGCAGGCGCATCGCAGGTGGTGCCGGAAATTCTCGAAGGTAGTCTGATGTTAGTGACTCAGGTTTTACAGTTATCTGGTGTACCAATGTCTCGAATACTCAAACGCGTGCGCAAAGAACGTAAAGCACACTATGCCAACATGCACGATTTTTTCCCCAGTGAAACCACCGAACTTGACTACGCCAAACAAGACAAGCTGGAGTTTATGCATGCGGTTATTCTTACGGAAGATGCTTACGCGGTGGGCAAATCATTGCAGCAGCTAAATTTGCGACAATGGCGGGTTAATGTCAAAGGACTGAGAAGGGACAATTATGAACTAGCAGAGCCAGACGAAAACATGTGGGTGATGTAATAGTGATCGCAGCGAAACGGCGCAAAGTTGAGCGGGTCGAACGTTTTTTACTAGAAGGAGATTAATACCAATCCATCCCATGCGCCAAATATCGGTTCAATTGTGGCTGTTTTATTTAGTTGCACAATTGACAATCAATATTTATACTGTATGCATACACAGTTGTTAGTTGGAGGCAACATGAACAGTTATTCAAATATTAGTTGTGGTGTAAATAGTGGTGCAAATAGTGTCAACCACAACAATACCCTGCATGGCGAGCATTACACCACTATGGACTTATACAGTCAGGCTCAAATGTCTGAGAATGCAGACAATATTTTAAGTCGTATGGATAAACTCCGAGCCTTTGCAAGAGAGCAGCAAGCCAAACGAGTGAAGTCTCAACGACAACAAACCAGCTTCTGTTTTTAAACGCTTTTGCAATAAAACAGCAATTTTGGCTACGTTTTTTAAAAGAAAATATTGCACACTGTTGTTATTTATCTGCCAATAAAGTAACGCATTCGCCATAAAAAGCTTTAAACTAGCAGCATGTTTAAGGTTGGATAAACCAACCCCATCCCTAGGAATATTATGATCAACAATGATGTTATGCGCCGTGTGCGCTATATCTTCGATTTCAACGACGCAAAAATGATTGAAATTTTTGCCCAAGCTGATTATTCAGCGACAGTTGCACAACTGCATACTTGGTTACGTAAAGAAGATGATCCTGCTTTTGTAGCCATTACAGATATTCAGTTTTCACTATTTTTAAATGGTTTGATTAACTTGAATCGTGGTAAACGCGAAGGCGTCGAAGCGCCAGTTGAGCGTAGACTCACTAATAATATGATTTTTATGAAGTTAAAAATAGCCCTCAATATGCAAGCCGAAGCGGTATTAGAAGCTATGGTGCAAGCCGAAGCGGTATTAGAAGCTATGGATTTAAGTGGCTTTAAAATCAGTAAACACGAATTAAGTGCCTTTTTTAGAAAACCAGAAAATCGCCAATACCGCGCGTGTAACGATCAGATTATGCGTAATTTTTTAAAGGGTTTGCAGATTAAGATACGCGGGGAAAGTGGAGGGGAAGAGTAATTTCAGTTAAAGCAAATGGGTTATCAATTTTTGTCACTGTGCCGTTAAGCAACGAGCTGACGATATGTATTAGATCCGTTTTTTCCAATATCCAAATTTTCTGTGATTGCTTTTAACTGATACCCATCATCATAAGCAGCTTAGTGTTTTGAAAACTGTCAGCTTCTGCTATTGCAACTTATCGAAACAGCCATGATAACTTACCGTGAAATTAACGATGGGTATCGCCAATGACGCGCCTAGAGATGTGGAAATATATCCTACATCATGAAATGGCACAAACACCCAAATCGAGCAAAAGCTGGCTGAGTTAGGGTATATTGGAAATGGCTAGCTGATGGCAGTTTACGCGCTACTACAGCAGTATTAACGGTTATTTCCGACAATCTTTAAGATCAGGTGAGTAAATACATTGCATATAAAAACTAAACTGCTGGGTGTTTTAATTTCTGTCATTGTTGGTCTAGCCGCACTGTTCTTAAGTGAACACTATGGCGCACCTGCTATGTTGTTTGCCTTGT
>QIJM01000454.1 GCA_003232445.1 Paraglaciecola arctica | reverse complement strand
ATTTAGCGCAACCCCGCAATCCAGAAACTCACCCTCAAGATTATGCCATTCAAGCCTTAGATCATGTCTGGAAGCAAGGCGGCGCTTATGCGTTGCTTGGCCCTTCTGGTTGTGGAAAGTCGACGCTACTGAATATTATTTCGGGTTTAATTAGTCCATCACAAGGCGAAGTGTTATTTGACGACCAAGTAGTGAATGCCCTAAGTCCAGAGCAACGTAATATCGCCCAGGTATTCCAATTTCCTGTGGTATACGATGCCATGACAGTGGCTGAAAACTTGGCCTTTCCCCTTAAAAATATAAAGATGCCCAAAGAGCAAATAAAAGACAAAGTGCGCGAAATAGCCGATTTGTTGGAACTGACTGACTCTCTTGATAAAAAAGCTAAAAACCTAAGCGCTGACCAAAAACAAAAGGTCTCAATGGCACGAGGTTTAGTGCGTGAAGATGTATCAGCCATTTTGTTTGACGAACCTCTCACCGTAATTGACCCCAATCTAAAGTGGAAATTAAGACGCAAGCTGAAACAAATCCACGAGCAGCTAAATATCACCATGCTGTATGTGACACATGACCAGTTAGAAGCCGCCACTTTGGCTGATGAAATAGCCTTGATGTATCAAGGCAAGATTGTGCAATTTGGTAGCCCTCAAGAATTATTCGAGCGACCCAATCACACCTTTGTTGGATATTTCATTGGCAGCCCTGGAATGAATTTTATTCCAATTGAAAAGAGTGATAAAAGTGAAGGGGGGGTGTATTACCAAAACATTAACTTGAGTATCAGCGAACCGCAGCAAGCCGTGTTGCAAAGCAGTCATTCGACTAATCTGAAACTAGGTATCCGGCCAGAGTTTGTAGCGTTGAGTGAAAAGTCTGAGCCTAATAGCTTCCCCGCAAGTGTTTTATCAGTGCAGCACTTAGGCAGCTACCAACTTGTGGTGGTGGACTTTGCAGGACTAGAAATGCAGGTTCGTGTTGCCGAAAAAATGCAGTTTAGTGGTGCTGAAGTATATTTGGTTTTCCCTAGCCAATGGTTAAAGCTTTATATTGATGAATATTTAGTGGGTGAGCCTGTTCTTGAAAACAAGAGCGAAGATAAGGGAGACAACCATGAATAAGGTACCCAATAACAAAGCTTGGTGGTTGGTTTTACCGATGTTTTTGCTGGTAGCGTTTTCGGCCATTATTCCCCTGATGACAGTAGTGAACTATTCACTACAAGATATTTTTGACCAAAATACCGCTTATTTTGTGGGTGTTGAGTGGTATCAGGAAACGTTACGAGACACGCGCTTACATGATTCATTATTGCGCCAGTTTGGTTTTTCGTTTTCGGTTCTTTTGATTGAAATTCCCTTAGGTATTGCTGTGGCATTAATGATGCCCACGCGCGGCTGGCAGGCGTCAGCCGTGCTTATCTTATTGGCATTGCCGTTACTTATCCCTTGGAATGTAGTGGGTACCATTTGGCAAGTATTTGCTCGAGGAGATATAGGACTATTTGGCTGGACGTTGAACAATTTAGGTATCGATTATAACTACACCTCTAACCCGTTAGATGCCTGGTTAACTGTGTTGTTGATGGATGTATGGCATTGGACGTCACTGGTTGCCTTGTTATGTTACTCAGGGTTAAGGGCTATCCCTGATGCTTATTATCAGGCCGCGAAAATTGACCGTGCTTCAAGCTGGGCAGTGTTTCGCTATATCCAACTACCACGCTTAAGAAACGTGTTAGTAATAGGGGTTTTACTGCGTTTTATGGACAGTTTTATGATTTACACCGAACCCTTTGTGTTGACAGGAGGCGGCCCCGGTAACTCGACCACCTTTTTGAGTCAAACCCTGACCCAAATGGCCATTGGCCAGTTTGATATCGGTCCAGCCGCAGCATTTTCTTTGGTGTATTTCTTAATTGTGTTGCTGGTATCTTGGTTGTTTTTTACCACTATTACACATATGGACAAGTCTGAAAGTGGCAGCAAACATGATCAGTAAACGCACCTTAGGCATGGTCATGTATCTCATCTTTGTGCTGTTACCTATTTATTGGTTAGTTAACATGTCGTTTAAAACCAATGAGGAAATTTTGGGGCAATTAACGTTATGGCCAACAGACTTCACCTTTGATAACTATATCACCATCTTTACTGATGCTAGCTGGTATATGGGATATGTTAATTCCATGACCTACGTGGCGATGAATTTGGTGATCACCTTGCTGGTTTCGCTACCAGCAGCTTATGCATTTAGTCGTTATAAATTTGTCGGTGATAAACATTTGTTTTTTTGGTTGTTGAGTAACCGTATGGCGCCGCCAGCGGTATTTCTGTTACCGTTTTTTCAATTGTATTCTTCGGTAGGATTATTTGATACACACCTAGCGGTAGCGCTAGCTCACTGTTTGTTTACTATCCCCTTAGCGGTATGGATTTTGGAAGGTTTTATGTCTGGCGTACCTCGTGAAATCGATGAAACTGCTTATATTGACGGGTACAGTTTTGGACACTTTTTTATCAAAATATTTATCCCGATGATCCGCTCGGGCATAGGTGTCACAGCCTTTTTTACCTTTATGTTTTCTTGGGTTGAACTACTGTTGGCACGCACCTTAACCTCAGTCGATGCTAAGCCTATTTCTGTAATTATGACCCGCACGGTTGGCGCTACAGGTATCGATTGGGGGGTATTAGCCGCCGCTGGTGTGCTGACTATTTTACCGGGCATCTTGGTTGTTTGGTTTGTGCGTAACCATGTTGCCAAAGGTTTCGCTTTGGGGAGGGTGTAATACCAATGAACACTTATTTATGGAGACTGGTATATATGAAAACTCACCTACACCGGAGTGAAAACAAATGTTGAACTGGATGGCATGGACCATGCCCAGCGCCTTGTTCTTTATTGGTATTGCCAGTCTTCTATTGTTTATGACGATTTTAGAAATCCGCAAGCCATGTGTTGAACGTAAAGGTTGGTTGCCCATCACCACTACTCGTGGTGACAGATTATTTATCGGGTTATTAAGCAGTGCATTTGTGCATTTACTTTTTCTGGGGTTAACAGATTTAACTTTATGGATAGCCTTTGTTGTTTCAGCATTACTGATGCTGATAATAATGCGTTGGGGTTAACCGATTCGATTTTTTATCCAGTCTTTTAATGTCGAACCACATGATATAGCGTAAGAGAAAACTTAGGGGATAATATGCAAAACAAAATATATTTAGCCAGCTTGATGTTGGCCCTTGGCTTAGCAACACCATCAGTTATGGCCGATGAGGATGCTGCCAAACGTTGGTTAACATCTGAATTCACCGATTCCACTTTGAGCCATGATCAGCAATTGCAAGAAATGCGTTGGTTTATCGAAGCGTCTAAACCTTTCGCCGGAATGAGTATTAATGTTGCCTCTGAGACTATCGCCACGCATGAATATGAAGCGAAAGTATTAGCTAAGGCTTTTACTGAAATCACCGGTATCAAAATCACCCATGACTTGATCCAAGAAGGTGATGTAGTAGAAAAATTACAAACCCAAATGCAATCTGGTCGTAATATTTATGATGCTTATGTGAATGATTCTGACTTGATAGGCACACACTTTCGCTACGGCAAAGTGGTGGCTATCTCAGATATGATAGCAGGTGATGGTAAAGACTTAACCTTGCCAACCTTGGATTTAGATGACTTTATCGGTTTAAGTTTTACCACCGGTCCTGATGGCAAAATCTATCAGTTACCAAGCCAACAATTTGCCAACCTGTATTGGTTTAGAGCCGATTGGTTTGAGCGTGCGGACTTAAAAAGAAAATTCAAACAGATATATGGTTACGAATTAGGTGTGCCGGTTAATTGGTCTGCCTACGAAGATATTGCCGAGTTTTTTAGTGAAAAAATCAAAGTGCTTGATGGTCAGCCAGTTTATGGTCATATGGACTATGGAAAAAAAGACCCGTCTCTGGGATGGCGATTCACCGACGCATGGTTTTCAATGGCAGGTGCTGGCGATGTAGGTATTCCTAATGGATTACCGGTAGATGAATGGGGTATTCGTGTAGAGGGCTGCCAGCCTGTGGGTTCTAGTGTATCCAGAGGCGGCGCAACCAATGGTCCAGCTGCTGTTTATGCCACGCAAAAATATGTGGATTGGTTACGTCAATACGCACCACCAGAAGCGCAGGGCATGACTTTTTCTGAATCAGGCCCAGTACCGGCACAAGGCGCGATTGCCCAGCAAATTTTTTGGTACACCGCCTTTACTGCCAGTATGAATGTGCCAGGCCTACCGGTGGTGAATGAAGACGGCACACCAAAATGGCGTATGGCTCCTTCTCCTAAAGGGCCTTACTGGCAAGAAGGCATGAAACTGGGTTATCAAGATACAGGTGCTTGGACTTTCTTAAATTCAACTCCAGCAAAACGTCGCTTAGCCGCTTGGTTATATGCTCAGTTTACTGTTTCTAAAACGGTGTCTTTGAAAAAGACCTTAGTGGGATTAACGCCTTTTCGTGAATCTGATATCAACTCACAACAAATGACTGACGTTGCACCTATGCTTGGCGGGTTAGTCGAGTTTTACCGCAGCCCAGCACGTAAACAATGGACCCCCACAGGTACCAACGTGCCAGATTATCCCAAACTGGCACAACTATGGTGGAAGTATATTTCTGAGGTAGCTAGTGGCGAAAGTTCTGCGCAAAAAGCCTTAGATGGACTAGCTGCTGCACAAGATAAAGTGATGCGACGACTAGAGCGAGCCAAAGTGCAAGGAGAGTGCGGGCCAAAATTGAATAAACCAAGAGACCCCAGCTATTGGTTAGCTCAACCTGGTGCGCCAAAAGCCAAATTAGCCAATGAAAAACCACAGGGTCAGACAGTTGCCTATGATCAACTATTGAAAAGTTGGCAGGGCGAATAACAGTGTTATTTATCTGAAAGTGAGGACAGAGCTTGATGCTCCGTCCTCACTTAAATAGAGTAGGAAACTCCGGTTTCGCCTGAAGTATTGATCATGTTGAAAAATAAGAATAGCAGGTCGAAGTTAAGCACACCGAATGGATAATGCCTTGTTGATGGAATTTAGTGGATGGCATTGAACGAATCGACTATAGTGAGCGAATCGAACGAAATATAGGATTTTATCATGCAAGCACTATCAGCGAATGATGCCAAAACCCAATTTGGTGATATGTTGATGAAGGTTCAACGAGCGCCGATTCAAATCAACAAGAATGGTAAGCCGGTTGCTGTTGTCATTTCTATAGAAGAATATGAAAACATGGAAGTGTTAAAACTCCGTTTATTACAGTCCAAAGCGACTAAAGCGAAAAATGATATTTCTGCTGGTCTTACTATAGATGGAGAACAGTTTTTCGATGAACTAGAAGCAGGAAAGTATGACTAGTGCGTCAGGCTATCGATTAACTTCAGACGCTCAATCCGATCTCATCGATATTCGTCGTTTTACATTAGCGCAATGGGGGTTAACTCAATCGCGAAAATATATTTCGGAATTACGACGAACTTTATTAGCTTTATCAGAAACACCATCTATTGGAAAAAAGCGATTGCAAGTAGGTGAAGATATATTCAGCTTTCCTTATGTCAGTCATGTGATCTACTACACACTGGATAGTCAGCAGTTGGTAGTGTTCGCAGTTTTACACAAAAGTATGGTGCCACTTCTTCATCTGGGTGAAAGAAGCATAAACTAAATCTTGTCTCGCACATGTAGTTACAATCTTTGATGTCTAGTTTCAAACTTTAATATACTCGGACATTATCGACTGACGGCAGATCTTTAGATTATCAGTTATACCAATCAGCGTAAGCGAAATAACATAAGTTAACGTCATTATACGCGCTGGATTTAATATATGTTTAATACTCAATGGTTTATCCATCTTAGTGGTCGGTAAGTTGTACCTCACGAGCTATGACGAAATCATCCTCACTTTTATTCAAACGCGCATAATAAATTCCGAACGTGGATAATTGAATGGCACAGTGGTTAGATGCAACAGTGGTGAGCAGAACAGATTGGAATGATCATTTGTTTAGTTTGCGTTTTTCTTGTGCTGATTTCCCTCAGTTCAAAGCAGGACAATTCACTAAGGTGGGTGTTGAGCAAGATGACAAAATATTATCTCGCCCCTATTCACTAGTCAGTGGACCTGATGATAAAGAATTAGAGATTATTGCTGTGCCTGTTGAAGACGGTTTGTTGTCTCCCAAGTTACACAAACTGCAAATCGACGATTCTTTAAAAATCATGTCACCTGCAACGGGGTTTCTAATACTTGATGAAGTACCGAAAAGCCGAGACTTGGAGACTTGTGGTTAATGGCAACAGGCACCGGAGTGGGGCCATTTTTATCTATTCTAGCCACAGAACAAGTCTGGGCTAGCTATGAAAATATAATATTAGTCTATGGTGCACGTTATGGGCATGACTTAGCCTATACACAATTGATTGAAACTTGGTCTAAACAATATGCAGGTAAGTTTCATTTTGTACCAATCGTCAGCCGAGAAAATAAAGCAGATAGATTGCGCGGTCATATTCCAGCACTACTTAAAACGTCATCTATTCAACAGCAAGTAGGTTTAGATATTCATGCAGAGCATAGCCAAGTCATGTTATGTGGCAATCCGGCTATGATAGAAGACGCTACTCAAACCTTAATTGAATTGGGACTATCTAAACACCTTAGACGTTCGCCTGGGCACATATCCTTGGAGCGTTATTGGTAGGAAAGATTAGCTGTGAGCTATAAGTTTCATTTGCTACTCTCTTTGTCTAAGGAAAATGCTTGTCTCCATGTATAAATGCTACTTAAACGTGCCATTTCATCCAAGTTTCATGTGAATTCAATATTATCTCCAGCTTTAAAGTGCTTTGCATAAGTAGCTCTGACTTTATAAATTGGTATTTTTAAATTCACCCTAAAATTAAGTAATCTTGAATTAAATTAGCAAGTCCAATCTGCACATGCGATCCATTAACCAAATATTCTTTCCCACAAACTCTTAGGCTTATCTGGCACAGTGGATCCGCCAAAACATTTATTAGGCACGGGTGGTAATGCCGCAGTGATGGCTGGAACACTAAAGGTGTCAGCACACCCTGCTTTGCTTAAGTTACCTGTGGCATTATCAAAATGGGCAATACCCAAACCATCAGGAAAACGTCTAACCAATGATTTTGGCTCTTGTTGTTTCTGATAACCAATAAACAATTGCATAGCGCCACTGGCACCACTTAGATTAACCGGTTGATTGTTATCTTTACCTATCCAACTGGTCACTAGAATATTTTTGTCAAAACCACTAAACCAGCTATCGCGATAATCATCGGTAGTACCGGTTTTACCTGCCATATTGACATTGGGAAAGATCGAACGTACAGCTTTAGCTGTGCCTTCAAGGGTCACTTTGTGTAAAGCATAATTAAGTAGATAAGTGGCTTGTTCGTCCACTCGTTGCTCTGCTTTTTGGTCAAAATTCCATAATAAATTATTGTCTGGTGACATAATGGCAGTAATTGAATGCAGCGGGATGTAACGACCATTATTGGCAATAGTTTGATACATTTGGTTAACTTGTAGCGGCGAAAAATTTACGGCTCCTAAGGTAAGAGCGGGGTATAAATCGAGTTCTTCTTCTACCCCTAAGCGCCAGATAGTATCAGCAATATTGCCTAATCCTAGATTCATACCTAAAGTGACAGTTGGTACGTTCAGCGACCGACTCAAAGCGGTCACCAGTGGTACTTGACCTCGAAATTTTTTATCTGAATTTTGTGGCTCCCATATTTTGCCATAAGAGCTTTTAAGTTTAATTGGCTCATCCGTTAAATGTGTTGCTAAGTTATAGTCTGCAGCCTGCTCTAGTGCAGTAAGATAGATAGCGGGTTTGATCAATGAACCGATAGAACGTTTGGCATCCAGTGCCCGGTTAAAGCCCGCATAATCGACATTGCGCCCGCCTACAATCGAGCGAATTTCTCCCGAGTCGATGTCGGTCACTATCATGGCCGCCTCAAAACCGCTCTTGCCTATGCGCTTTTCCTGCATTGCGACTCCTTGAGAAACAGCACGCTCGGCCTTCATTTGTGCGTTAGAGTCCAAAGTCGTAAACACTTTTAGCCCCGATTGACGAATATCTGGGTTATCCAACACCAAACGTAGCTCACGCCGCACTTGATCCATAAAAGCTGGATGTTTGTCTTTTTTCAAACTCGCACCAGTAGTCAGTTTAATCGGCAACTTCACTAAATCTTGATATTCGTTGGGTGACAATTGGTGATTTTCAAACATCAAACGCAATACTATGTTGCGTCTTGCTAACGCTCGCTCTGTATGTTTACGAGGATTGTAATATGAAGGGCCTTTGATAATGCCTACTAAGGTGGCGATTTCGTCAACACTCAGTTCATTCAGGGGGCGGTCGTAATAAAAATAACTAGCTAAGCCAAAACCATAAACCCCAGTATTGCCACTTTGCCCTAAAAACACTTCGTTTAAATAAGCTTCCAGGATCACATCTTTGCTGTATCTGACTTCTATGATAAGCGCCATCATTGCTTCTTTAGCCTTACGGACTAAAGATTTTTCGCGGGTTAAAAATAAATTTTTAACCAACTGCTGGGTCAAAGTACTGCCGCCCTGAACTGTGCGCCCCGCAGAAATATTAGCCATTAAAGCCCGTAAGATGGAAAGCGGTGCTACGCCAAAATGCTGGTAAAAATTTTTATCTTCCACGGCGAGTAACGCCTGAGTCAAAATAGGTGGGACATCGTTGATTTGTATTAACATACGATCTTCTCGCCCACTGCTGATCAAACGAGTCACTAACCATGGTTCGAGGTAAATACTGTTGATACTTTGCCGACTATTGAGGTCTTGAATCTTACTAACACGCTTATTTTTAAGGCTTATTTCAATGTAACGTAAATCTTCTGTGCCATGAGAGAAATCAAATTTACGACGCTGGATACGAATACGATGACTCAATACTTGGTATTCGCCAGAACTATCAGCACGGGTGACCCTTCTATAACCCAATAGCTGTAATTCTTCTTCAATCTCTTTAATGCTTATTTCTTGTTTTACACTCAGAAACATCGGTCGTGCATATATCTGTGCGGGCACTTGCCATTTATTGCCAGCAAATTTCTGGCTGATTTGTGCATCGAGATATACTGCGTAAACTCCCACCACAAGGATAAAAATAGACAGTAACTTACCCCAATGACGCCAAAACCAACTAAAAGGATTAAGTCGTTTCCATATCGAAATTTTCGGCGCATTGCGCGTTGATTTAGTTTTCACTGTTGCAGCTTTAGACTTGCCTGCGGGGATTTTACTCATGATTTACTGCTCATTCTTTTTTTAGTACGCGTTGTCGCTTGTGCATTGGCCGGATCATCTGGCCAGTAATGCCGAGGATAACGGCCTTTCATTTCTTTTTGTACATCTTTGTAACTTCCTTGCCAAAATCTTGGTAAATCTTGAGTGGTTTGTATTGGTCGGCCTGCAGGTGAAAGTAACTCAACAGTAATGGCGACTTGTTGTTGTGCAACAACTGGGTGACGCTGCAAACCATATAACTCCTGCATACGTACCGATAACACCACGCTATTGCCCGAGGTATAAGTCAACTGAGCACTCCTACCACTAGGTAAAGCCAATCGTTTTGGTAACTGTTTGTTTAAACTTTGTTGCTGTGCGAAGTCCAACTCGTTGAGAAGCTGTTGTAAAAAATGACATTGGGTAAATTGCTGCCAAGTCAATATATCCGTCAGGTAGGGCAGCAGCCATCTATCAATTGAATTGAGCAATCCAGAACCCGTGAAATCTGGAAATGATATTGCCCCAGAAAAACTTGCCGCAAATTGCACGCGATAAATAAGTTGCTGTACTTCTTCGTTAAACGGGATCCCTGCTATGCCTTTGTCATGAATGACATCTTGCCAAATAGTCAGAATATGCTGCTCGGAAGGTCGCTTGATGGGTTGTTTGTGGATAACAATTTTGCCCAATGTCTGTTGCATTTCTGAGACTATTCTTTGGTTTTCAGGATCCCACTCAACGCGCTCTTTTTTCTCTATCAAATGCTGAAAATGTTGCTCTAGATGCGACAGCGTTAAAGACTCAGCATAACGAATTTGCGCATTGTCTTGTTGTCTATCACTAGTTTGCATATTCGCTACCGCTAGCCAACTATGTGTAGTTAAAGCGTCATCTTGGTACAATATAGCGCCGCTTCCATTCACCAGTTGATAACGTTCGTTTTTTCTCTGTTTTGCCAGCCATTGCGGATAAGCATAACCTACCAAAACAGCCGTATCTTCGAGCGGCCAAACTAAAAGACGACATGCCAATTTCGAGTGCCACTGGCGGATCGCTTGCCAAAGAAGATGGTTTTTTTGTTGTAACATAAAATGCAATCTAGCTGATAAGCTTGCCCCATTAGTATTTTTGCCCATGGGGTCTTTATTTTCTATTAGTGCCGCTAAAGCACACGCCATACTCAGATGCTCTGGGCTCATCTGCGCACTTTTAACTAACATCACGGCGATACTAGGGTGGCAACCTAAGCCATGGGCTTTTCGCCCCAAAGCAGTCAGCTTTCTGTTGTCATCAAATAATTCAAGCTGACTTAAAAGCGCAAAACCTTGGGATAGCTGTGCATCACTGGGATAGTCTTGCAACGCAAGCGACGTAACATCCGATCCCCATACGGCACTTTCTAAAATAAAACTGCTCATGTCACTATGCATAATTTCAGGCGTACTTTGTTTGGCTAACCGACTGTGTTGCTCTTTACTCCATAACCGGTAACAAGTGCCAGCGGTCAAACGCCCTGCTCTACCTGCCCTTTGTGTGGCAGAAGCCTGTGATATTTTTTGGCTTTGTAGGTGTGTTATACCGCGATTCAGTTGGAAAATAGCTTTCTTTTCAACACCACTATCGATTACCACTTCAATACCTTCGATGGTTAAACTGGTTTCAGCGATATTAGTCGCTAAGACAATTTTTCGTTTGCCTTTTGGGTGGGGTAATAAAGCTTGTTGTTGTTCATTTTTCGATAAATCAGAGAACAACTTCAAGATCT
>QIJM01000468.1 GCA_003232445.1 Paraglaciecola arctica | reverse complement strand
AAACAACTGAGCTATTAAAACATCAATTCGACCATATTATTTATACGGGTGGTGAAGTGGTTGGCAAAATAGTGATGCGCGCTGCAGCCGAATTTTTAACACCAGTGACTCTCGAGTTAGGTGGCAAAAGCCCGTGTATTGTCGATAGTTCTACTGATCTTGATGTGACCGCTGCCAGAATCGTTTGGAGCAAATGGATGAACGCTGGGCAAACCTGTGTGGCACCCGATTATGTGTTAGTTGAAGAGTCTTTTGCGACACAACTCATCGACGCAATTAAAAATAAACTCACGGATTTTTATAGCACCGACGCTGCCAATAGCCAAGATTACGGGCGTATTGTGAACGAGCGCCACCATGCGCGTATTGTCAGTTACTTAGATGGCCAAGAAGTGGTGTATGGCGGCAAACACGATGCTGCAAATAAGTATATTGAGCCGACTATCGTGCTTAACCCTGCGGATGATAGCCCCATAATGCAGGAAGAAATTTTTGGCCCAATATTACCTATAGTGATAGTTAAAAACATTAGCCAGTCGATACCTTTTGTGAATGAGCGAGCTAAACCACTAGCACTATATATTTTCAGTAAAAACAAGGACTTTGAACAACAAGTTTTAACCTCTACCAGTGCTGGCATGGTGTGTATCAATGATGGGTTTATGTTTGCTGCCAATCCTAACTTACCTTTCGGCGGTGTAGGCAACAGTGGAACAGGTGCTTATCATGGGAAGATAGGCTTTGATAGGAAGATAGGCTTTGATAATTTTAGTCATTTAAAAACCGTGATGAAACGCAGTTTTTGGTTTGATGTACCGTTACGTTACCCGCCTTTTACTGATAAGAAATTTAAGCTTCTGAAAAAACTTATATAGGTGATAAATGGTGATTATACCCTTCCACCTAGCTATTCCCGTTATAAACTTAGAACAAGCCAAAGCCTTTTATGGCGGCCTGTTGGGCTGTGAAAAAGGTCGCTGCTCTGAACAATGGATCGATTGGAACTTTTTTGGACACCAATTAGTGACTCATCTAGTGACTGAGATGCCAAGTTTGCCCAAACATAATCAAGTGGATAACCATGCCGTGCCTGTTCCTCATTTTGGCGTGGTACTAAAATGGTGTGATTGGCAGGAGCTGGCGAATTGATTTTATTATTGAGCCTTATACACGATTTGCAGGAAAAACTGGTGAACAAGCTACTATGTTTTTTCTCGACCCTTGCGGAAATGCGCTTGAATTTAAAGCCTTTAAAGACATCGAACAACTTTTTGCTTCTTAGTTTCTAGTTAATAAAATATATGACTAATTAGAGGCGTATTTGAAAATACAAAACGCAATAGGGTTTATCACTGCCACTTGTCTGACATTCGTTTTGAACCCTTCTATGATCTTTCCTGAACCCTGTATCAGTTCCATCAGAACCATAATCTAAAGAACAAATAAGTGAGTGAAATGAAGATTTTCACGGTAAAATTTTTATCTTTAACAGGTAGGTTTTCTTTGCATTGTGTTTGTGAGTATGTCAAGTTACGTTAGGTAAATATGCTTACCCATTTTAAATGCAATAATAATTATCAGACAGGAAAACAAATGAAATTATCAAAACTATGTAAATTGTTACCCATCGCGGTAACAGCACTTTCACTAGGTGTACATGCTCAAACATTTGCTGCAGACAATATAAAAAAACAGAGGTTGATTGTTAAATTCGAACAGCAAACCAATATCAATATCAATACTCGTACTAATCGTGTCGCTCAAATGTCTAGACATTTATCTAAGAAAATACGCCATATAAGACAAACAGCAACGGGATCTGATGTTTTCGAAGTTGAAGATATGAGTAAAGCCGAAATGCATAAAATGCTGCTCAGTTTAAATAACATGGATGGTGTGATGTACGTCGAAGAAGACACGATGATGCAACACCATTTTCAACCTAATGACCCCAGATATACTGACCAATGGCATTACTTTGAACAAAACACCAGTATTAACCTTGAGCCCGCTTGGGACAAAGCCACGGGGAATGGCGTGGTTGTTGCTGTAATAGATACAGGGTATCGACCTCACGTTGACCTAGTTGGTAATATTTTACCTGGCTACGATATGATCAGTGATACTGACATTGCCAATGATGGAAATGGTCGTGATAACAATGCACTTGATCCAGGTGACGCAACGGCTGCTAACGAATGTAACGATGGTAGACCGGCCCGTTCAAGTTCATGGCATGGTACTCATGTGAGCGGCACAATTGCCGCTGTTACTGATAATAATGTGGGTATTGCTGGTGTTGCATTTGACGCAAAAATTGTACCAATACGTGCCTTGGGTAAATGTGGTGGTTTCACCTCAGATATCTCTGATAGTATAATCTGGGCGGCTGGCGGTAACGTGCCTGGCGTCCCTACTAACCCTAACCCCGCACAAGTTATCAACTTAAGCTTAGGTGGCGGTGGTAGCTGTTCACAAACTTACATTTCAGCTATAAACTCAGCCCGTGCAAATGGTGCCACAGTGGTGGTTGCAGCGGGTAACTCCAATATTAACGCCTCGAACGCGGTTCCGGCTAATTGCCCAGGTGTTATCTCTGTTGCAGCAACGGGGCCAACGGGTGCTAAAGCGGGTTATTCCAATTTTGGTAACGTGGTAGATATTGCTGCTCCAGGTGGTGATACATCGTTTGGCATTAACGGAGGTGTTTTATCTACACTAAATAGCGGCACAAATAGTCCTGGAGCCGATAGCTTAGCTTATTATCAAGGTACCTCCATGGCAGCACCACATGTTGCTGGCGTTGCTGCGTTACTCTATGAAGCAAAACCTAGCGCAACACCTGATGAAATCAAAGCAGCTATTATTGACTCCGCAGGCTCCTTTCCAGGTACTTGTAACCAGTGCGGATCAGGTATCACTGATGCCAATGCGGCAATTGATGAGCTTATTGGCACAGGCAGTGGATCGGGGTTCGAACCCATCAATTTTTCTGTGAATGTGCCTGATTTGTCCACAAATACCTGGCGTCACTACACCTTGGGTGTGGATTCAGGAGCTTCTACGCTAGATGTGAATATTTCAGGTGGAACAGGGGATGCAGACTTATATATACGTTTTGGTGCTCCGCCCACAACTGCTAACTGGGATTTTCGTCCGTATCTAAATGGTAATAATGAGTCTGTAACGGTGGACTCCCCGCAGCCTGGCACTTGGCATATCAGCGTTAGAGCTTATAGTGCCACCTCGGGTGTCACACTTTCTGGATCGTTAGAATAATAATTTATGGGTAAATTAACAAAGCTCCTTCGGGGGCTTTTTATTTTGGGCGCGTCCTTTGAATGAGAAATAATTTTCTAGTAGACCTAGATAATTGCAGAACAATGTTATTCTCATTAAAATCGTCTTACAGGTAAAGGATAAAACTCTATGAAACTGCTCTCATTACGTCTAACTACACTATTCCTTATTCTCATGCTAACGAGTTGCGCCGCCTTAAACCCTAATTTTGAGGAGCCTCAGGTCAGTGTCAATTCTTTTAAAATACTGCCCGGTGGTAGTATAAACCCCACGTTTGAAATCGGTTTACGAGTGGTCAATCCCAATAGCACTGAGTTGAATTTAAAAGGGTTGTCATACACTGTCAGTATTGAGGGTAACAAGGTATTTTCTGGTGTGGCTAATCAACTTCCCATCGTGCCTGCTTATGGCGAAGAAGAAGTAAAATTAAACGCGCAGGCAGATTTGTTTGGAGGCATTAGGTTAATTGCTGATCTAATGAAGCCTAGAGAAACCCCCGTCGGTTATACGCTAAAAATAAAATTGGCCGTGGGTACTTTTGCATTACCAATTCACATTACACGGGAAGGTAATTTAACCATTCCAACCGCTAATTAAACACGCTCAAACACCGTCGCAATACCTTGGCCTAAACCAATACACATAGTGGCTAAACCGATGGATTTATCGTTGGCTTCCATTAGGTTGATTAAGGTGGTGGATATACGCGAGCCAGAACAACCTAGTGGGTGGCCTAGTGCAATCGCGCCACCGTTCAAGTTGACTCTGTCTTCGTAATTATCAATCCAACCTAGCTGTTTAATACAAGACAAAGCTTGTGCAGCAAAAGCTTCGTTAAATTCAGCCAATTCGATATCTGCCATAGTCATGCCTGCACGTTTAAGCGCTTTTTGGGTAGCGGGTACTGGACCATACCCCATAATAGCGGCATCACAACCTGCCACTGCCATAGCACGAATTTTAGCTCGTGGTGTCAATCCTAGTGCTTTGGCTTTATCAGCAGACATGATCAACATAGCGGACGCACCGTCAGATAAGGCAGACGATGTACCTGCTGTGACCGTGCCGTTGACCGGATCAAATACCGGTCTTAAAGCGGCCATGGTTTCTACTGTTGAGTCAGGGCGGATAACTTCATCAACACTAATCGACTTTAATATACCGTCAGCATCATGGCCTTGTGTGGCTACAATCTCGCTAGCCCAACGGCCATCAAGTGTGGCTTGATTAGCACGTTGGTGTGAGCGTGCACCAAAGGCATCTTGCATTTCACGTGTGATACCGTTTTGACGGCCTAATAACTCTGCCGTCATGCCCATGTTGCCTGATGCTTTAGCAGTATGTTTAGCAATGCCCGGATGAAAGTCTAAATTGAAATTCATCGGCACATGGCCCATATGTTCTACGCCACCAATCATATAAACATCACCGCGACCTGACATAATGCCGCTGGTGGCGTCATGTAAGGCTTGCATAGACGAACCACATAAGCGGTTTACTGTTACTGCACCCGTTGAGCGTGGGATATCAGTTAACAATTGTGCGTTACGGGCAATATTGAAACCTTGCTCTTTGGTTTGTTGAACACAGCCCCAAATGATGTCTTCAATTTCTGTAGGATCAAGGTTTGGGTTACGCTCCACCAATTTTGACATTAAGTGTGCAGATAAGGTTTCTGCGCGCACATTGCGAAAAATACCGCCTTTAGAGCGACCCATAGGTGTGCGTATACAATCAACTACTATGACTTCTTTCATGATCTTCTCCTGAGGCTATTGTGCAAAATATGATTTATTTGATGCGGCCATTTCGCGCACACCGTCAGAAATCTGATAAACCGGACCTAAATCAGCGTATTTATCGGCTAATGCTACAAAGTTAGCTAAACCCATTGTTTCGATATAGCGGAATATTCCTCCTTTAAAGGGGGGAAAGCCTAAACCATAAAGCAATGCCATATCAGCTTCAGCTGCGCTGGCAACAATGCCTTCTTCTAAACAACGAATAGCTTCATTGGCCATAGGGATCATCACGCGTGCAATGATTTCGTCTTGGTCGAAGTCACGCTTGGCAGCGCAATGTGGGGTAAACAGCTCGTAAGCTTCTGGTGCAGGCACTTTAGCTGGGCGGCCACGTTTGTCTAAGCTGAAGTTATAGAAACCTTTGCCATTTTTCTGACCTAATCGATCTGCTTTGTACAACAAGGTAACAGGATCATTAGCAATTTTTTGCATACGTTCTGGGATACCAGCAGCCATTACGCCTGATGCATGGTCAGATGTATCCATGCCTACCACATCAAGAAGATAAGCAGGGCCCATAGGCCAGCCGAAAACTTTTTCCATGATTTTATCAACTGCAACAAAGTCAGCACCGTCCATAACCAATCTGCTGAAACCTGCAAAATAAGGAAACAATACACGGTTAACTAAAAAGCCCGGACAATCGTTGACCACAATCGGGGTTTTGCCCATTTTTAAGGTGGCTGCTACTACAGCTGAAATAGTGTCTTCAGAGGTTTTTTCACCACGAATAATTTCAACCAACGGCATCTTGTGCACTGGGTTAAAGAAGTGCATGCCACAGAAACGTTCTGGTTTTTTTAAGCTTTTGGCTAAATGGTTAATAGAAATAGTCGAAGTGTTAGAACAAATGATCGCATCGTCAGATACATGCTGTTCTGTTTCGGCCAATACTATACCTTTAACTTTAGGGTTTTCGACTACCGCTTCAATGACTAGGTCGACGTCTTTAATGGCTGAGTATTCTAATGTAGGCACAATGCTATTCAGTGTTGAAGCCATCTTAGCTGCATCAATTTTACCGCGCTGCATGCCTTTGCCTAAAATAGTCGCGGCTTCTTTTAAACCTAAGTCTAATGCTGCTTGGTTTATGTCTTTCATTATCACAGGAGTGCCCTTCACCGCAGACTGGTAGGCGATACCGCCACCCATAATACCTGCGCCTAACACGGCTGTTTGTTTGATGACTTTTTTAGCTGCTTTAGCCTGTTTTTTACCTTTACTTTTAACCAACTGATCAGCTAAGAATATACCCACTTGGGCTTTAGCTGCGTCGGTTTTAGCTAATGTAGCAAACCCTTGATTTTCTAATTTAAGTGCACCATCTCTATCAAGGCCAGCCGCTTTTGATATTGTCTCTACCATCATATGTGGCGCGGGATAATGTTTGCCTGCCTGCGCTGCCACCATAGCTTTTGCAGTTGAGAAGCTCATCATGGCTTCGTTTTGATTTAATGTCAGTGGTGCCTTTTTCTCTGTCCGGCGAGCTTGCCAATCAAAATCGCCAGCTATAGCGTCTTTAAGCATGCTAAGTGCTGCATCAGTTAGCTTTTCTGGTGCAACTACTGCATCTATAGCTCCTTCAGCTAGGGCTTTTACTGCCTTACGATCACGCCCTGTGGTCATCCACTCTAGTGCGTTATCAGCGCCAATAAGGCGAGGAAGGCGCACGGTGCCACCAAAACCTGGCATTAAGCCTAGTTTCACTTCTGGCAAGCCTATGCTGGCAGTGGTATCGGCCACACGGAAGTCACAGGCTAAGGTCATTTCACAGCCGCCACCTAGGGCAAAACCATTGACTGCTGCGATAGTTGGGAAAGGTAAGTCTTCAAAGCGGTCAAACACTTGAGAGGTTTTGCCTACCCAAGCCAGAACTTCTTCATCTGGCATATCAAACAAACCAGTAAATTCAGTGATATCAGCACCCACAATAAAGGTCGATTTTGCTGAACGGACTAATACGCCTTTCACATCTGAATTAGCTAAAAGTGCCTGCGTCGCAGCATCTAAGTCTGCAACGGTTTGTTGATCAAACTTGTTCACTGAACCTTGGGCATCAAAGACTAATTCTGCAATGCCATCTTGCAGTAAATTAACCGTGAGGCTTTTACCTTCGTATATCATTATCATCTCCTGTGGCTATCGCCAAAGCGTGGG
>QIJM01000160.1 GCA_003232445.1 Paraglaciecola arctica | reverse complement strand
AGTCTTTAAAACCCGGAAAACAACGCAGGCCAATCATATCGCAATAACGAGAAAGCACGCCTGCAACCTCGGCTATATGTTCTTCGGCATCACCATTCATCACTGTGCCGGGATTAAACTCAATTCCCCAGGCATCTTTGCCAGGTTGTAAGACAATAGCCACGCCACCGAGTTGCTGCATTCCCAGCTCAAACGATGTGCGGGTGCGCATTGAGGGGTTAAGAAATAGCAGGGCGATAGATTTTTTTTTCAGCCCGGTTTGCCAGGGTTTCTGTTTCAGTTCGGCAGCAAGTTTCAGCATATCTTTGAGCTCTTGCTGAGACCAGTCTTGAGTATTTATAAAGTGTTTTATTTTTCTATTTTCCATTTCAAATTCCTGAATACCAAACAGACCGGCCATTGCCAGTCTGGGGGCCGATCCAGCAGGGCCATTAACAAAAAAACCCGACACTTGGTCGGGTTTTTGTATTTGTAACTCTTTTATAAATACACAAATCAACCGACCGGAGTGACTACACCTCGACGTCGGATAATGGTTTTTAGTTGTGTGCTTTTAGATATCATAGGGTCACTTTAACGGCAGCTTAAAAGAAAGGCAAGCGACAAGCCTACCCAATATGAAATGAGTCTGGACGAAAGCTGTATTTATTCCCTGAATACCATTCCATTAGCAGTGTAGCTGGGATATATTTATAAACGATATATATTATCGGCACTATCTCGATCAACCAAACGAACATAAGGATCTACACCCGCAAACTTAGGCCTTCCTTTTACTCTAATGGTTATTTCATTGGTACCCGTTTTTATTGTATGTTTGGCAAAATATAGCACAAAGTCATTGGCGGAAAGGTCTTCGGGGTCTTCACTAAACAAACCTATATCGATGTCGTCGACAAAATCAATCGCCGTTTCTTTTCCTTGACCATCAGCACGCTTCAGCTCTGCCTCAATCGTTAAGGTAACATCAAACATATTATCTTGCTCGGCCACCGCAGCAACCTCTACGTTAGTGGTTTTTAAATCGTACAAGCTGATATGTTCGAATAAATTGCTAACAAAGGCTTTTTCTTGATCGTTAGTATCCTGGTTAATATGCGCTATTAAATCTAAGGTGGTTGGGTAAGGCGTACTTTGGTATTTAAACTCATGTAAAAAGCCTTGCAAGGCTTTATTAAGCCGTTGTTCACCTAACTTATCTTTTAACGACATCATAATAACCGAGCCTTTGCGATAGTGAATATATTGCTGGCTTTCACTGCGATATAAGGGCATTTCTTCTAATGCTTCAACGCTTCGACCGCGGAGGTAACGATCCAGTTCATATTTTAAAAATTTACGAATTTTATCTTCACCATATTTTTTCTCCACCACCATTAACGCACTATACTGTGACAAAGTTTCTGAAATAATAGCACTGCCTTGTACGTTAGCAGCACCCACCTGGTGCCCCCACCATTGATGCGCCACTTCATGAGCGGTGACATAATAAGCAGGGTCAATATTGTCAGGGTCGCGCAAATCACTAATGAAACCTATTTGCTCAGAATACGGCACCGTATTAGCAAAACTCTGGGCAAAGCTTCGATAACCTGGGAATTCAATAATACGCATTTGCTGGTGCTGATAAGGGCCAAAGTTTTCAGTAAAATAATCAATTGAGTCTCTTACTGATTCAATCATGCGATCCACATTCATGTCGTGGTTTTTATGAAAATAAACCTCAATATTTATACCTTTATACTGCTCCTTTTTTACTGCTAGCTTAGCGGACATAATTGAATAAAAGTTCACCATAGGCGCATTCATTTTATAGTGGAAAGTGCGCCTGCCATTTTCAACGGTTTCACTTTGTATATAACCCGGAGCAATAGCGAATTGATCAGCAGAGGTTGAAATTGTCGCTTCAAACTCGATAAAGCCGACACCTTTACCAAAGAAACTTTCGTTGTAAAAACGTGTATCTTCAAGCTTATTAGCCCGCTGTAATGGCTTTAAGTCATGCTGACGACGCTCATGACGGTCACTTAACTGCCAGTCTTGACGATAACCAAAGCTTGGAAACAAGCTGTAGTTATCAATAAAAGTACCGTTGTGTAGTAAGGTAAAATCATTGTCACCATCAGAAAAACCATGATGCTCCCGCTTGGCTATTAACTTGCCTTGGCGAGTTTCACCCGACAACAGCGGTTCGTTGAAAGTAAACCAGGCAGTATTAAACGCTTCATCTAGCTCCCCTAGACTTCCACCCTCAATTTCAACCGACCATTCTTCAGTGAAGCGCGGCTTTGACACCAAGAATTTTGTGATAGCCTCATCGCCAACATTCGTTAATGTCAGCTCTGCAGTGGCTTGTATACGCCGTTCACTTGGAAAGATATCAACTTTCGCATGGACTTTAGTAATGGTTGGAATATTGGCATTTAAGTGCTCAACATATTTATGTTCATACTCGGCACGCTGATCTTCTAGGTCGTCTGCAGTGATAAAGTCGTTAACAACACGCGTATTGTAATGAATGACACTTCCTGCGCCGATAAATAGTAATAAGCCCACCGCAATACTTATTTTTCCTGAGCCGGATAAATAATAACCAACCTTACTTAAACGGGCTTTTAACGGTTGTTCGGGTCCACGATGCCATAAGGCATAAGTTAAACTTGCGAATACTATCGTTAAACCTGTCCAATAAAGCATGTACCAATGATGGCTAGTTAAGAAAGTACCGTAACCATTGATGTCAGAATAAAAAACTTGTGGTGCACTGGCAAACTGAAACATATTATGACTAAAGCCAAAATTACTTAAAGTTATAGTGCTAATAATATATAAAACAAACAGCAGCATACCGATGTATTTATTAGGGCTAATAACTTGCAAGAAAAAGGCTAATACGGCCGTTAAAATAATGGGAAATAAATTAACATAACCTAAGCGCACAATATATTGAGATAGCTCTATATGGTTATAACCTTGTAACAACTGATTCACTACCGTGGCCACAATACCAAACACATACAACAAGGCGAGTACTAAACTGATAGCGATAATTTTAGATAGCCAAAAGGTAATATTATTCACTGGCATTGAGTCCACAATATCACCCATACCTGAATTACGCTCTCGCCAAACAATTTCTGCGCTGTAATACGCCAACACTATCAACATTAACAAAGCTGTTGAACCCTCAATTAATGACACCATCGATTGAGTTAATGGCCAATTCGGAGTACCAAACATTCCCTGGGGGTCAATCAATGGCGCTATTAACAGAAAAACGGTTAATACCGACAGCACTATAAAAGGCGCGCTGAAAACAACTTGTTTAATTTCAAATGAAATACGCAGCCGCATATGCGCTGCGGTTTGCATGCCACTACTTTTACTGCCAATGTCATTTGCTAATAAATCGAGTAAGTTTGTAGTTTGATTTAAGGCTTCTTTCTCAGCTTTTTTTAATGCCTTTTTACTTAACTTTTTAACTTTTGCCGTCGGCATCCGCACTTTAGTTCTAAAGCCACCAAATACGGCCATAATCACCACAGACACTGCTAACCAAAGCAACCGATTTTCTAATAAAACTCCGCTGAGTTCTATCGGGTTATTGTTTTTATCAAACATGGTCCAATAGCGGCTAACTTCGCCAAACGTATTTAATGCAAAAGGATCAAGCAAGGCCGCCATGGTGCGATATTCCGGCTCATTTAATAATTGCCCTGAAATAGAATAAAGAATAAATAGACCGACCGCAGAAAGATAAACCGCCATCATAGAACGGAACTTGATCGCCACCGCATAGAAAAAACAAGAAAGCACTAACAGGGTGGGTAACGATAAGTAAAAATACGCCGTAAAATAATGACTAAGTTGCGTTTCACCTAAGCGTTCAGGGTCAACCCAACCCACCTGCCCCCCTAGCAATGTACCAATTAAAATGGCTAGCGGTACAAAGGCGAACACTGTTGCAACAACAGCAAAAGACCCAAAAAACCGGCCTAGTTGATAGCTCAAAGGGTTAATCGGCTTGCTATATAACAGCTCCGACATTTGACTGGTTTCATTGCGCGTCGCCGTGCTAGCAACAAAGTTCACCACTAAGAACATGGCAAACAAGCCCATAATTAACAAGGTTTGGGCAATTGAAAAAGGGCCGTTATATAAAACATTGCCGCCCCCACCAATTTGTATATTTTCACTTACCGTTGCAAAAAAAGTAAGCAAGAAAAAAATCAAACTGGTGACATAAAAAGAAGGCTGTCGAGTAAAGTAGCGCCATTCAAAGGCGAACATTTTCACAAACATGGTAGGTTCCTCATCCTTTGATAAAATTAAGCAGCATTTTGGCTGGTAGATTGACCAGCTCTATGTTTATTCAAAATTGAAAAATAAACATCTTCCAAGTTTGCTGGAGCGTGCTCGAAACCCAACGGCGCATTTTCATCAATAACATGCACGATAGTTTTACCGGCAAACAGGCGCTTGGAAATAACATTAAAATCTTGTTCTATCTCAGCAACTTCATTTTGATCTATTGTTTTTCGCCACACTTGGTCATTTAACTGCTTGGTTAACACTATTGGGTTGCCTTGCAGAATGATTTCCCCTGAGGCTATCACTGCCATTTCAGGACAGAGCTCGCTGACATCATCGACAATATGGGTGGATAAAATAATGACTTTATCTTCACCTAAAGCCACCAACAAGTTATGAAAGCGATTGCGTTCTTCCGGGTCTAAGCCTGCGGTCGGTTCATCAACAATTAAAAGGTCCGGGTCGCCAAGTAACGCTTGAGCAATGCCAAAGCGCTGGCACATGCCACCAGAAAAACCACTCACGGCTTTGTTTCTATACTGATAAAGATTAGTTTGCGCCAATAAACCTTCCACCGCTTCTTTACGCTCAGACTTAACCTTTAGACCTTTTAGAATAGCTAAATGATCTAATAATTCATACGCACTGATTCGCGGATATACGCCAAAATCTTGCGGTAAATAACCCAAACGCTGACGTAATGCTTGCGGATCTTTTAATACATCAATCCCATCAAAGCTAATGCTGCCAGCATCGGCCTCTTGTAGGGTGGCAATGGTGCGTAATAATGAAGACTTGCCGGCCCCGTTAGGCCCAAGCAGACCAAACATGCCTTTTGGTATCGTTAGCGACACATCATCCAGTGCTTTAACTCCATTATCATAGGTTTTCGATAAGCCATTAATTGTTAACATTCTTCTTCCTTACTTGAGAGTTGCTTGGTTTGTGATTGATTTGGTTGATTGCTACACTGGGCAGGCACTACCAATATAGTGATGTAGTTCAGTATAACACCATAAATGAGCAATTGCCACTGAACAGGCATATCAACAGATCCAACCCTACGCCAATTCCGGCACTTTACCCATCAATACTGCATCAATGCTCGACTGACACAATAAAACATGTTGGAGTGTATGTCCTGAAACTAATACTATTTCCTGAGTATCGGTTTAAAGCGTAGCGAAAAATCATGTATAAAAAAACCCGACACTCGGTCGGGTTTTATTTTTGCGTTCATTAACAAACTAAAATTCAACCGACCGAAAGCTCTGCACCTCGGCGTCGGAAGATAGTTGTTAATTGTGTGCTTTTAAATTTCATGCATTCACTTTAACGGCAGTTTCAAATAAACGCAAGTGACTTCTTAAGCAGCCGGATCAACTGGCTGTTTAGCACTGATAATACAACAGCCCATTACAGCCGGAATATCACGTTCAGGCTCATTCCATTTAACCAGCACTCGCATTAAGGCAGGTAATATCACAATTGCACCGACCATATTAGCGAGGAAGATAAAGGCTAACAAAATTCCCATATCTGCCTGGAACTGTAAGTCAGAGAATAACCAGGTTGTAACCCCTGCCGCCAACGTGAAGCCAGTGAATATAATCGCCCTACCCGTCAGCTTAAGGGTGCGGAAATAAGCTTCATTCAGCGAGTAACCCTCTTCAAGCAAGTCGTGCAATCTACTGTAGATGTAAATTCCATAATCCACACCAATGCCTATACCCAGAGCCACTACGGGCAAGGTGTTCACTTTTAAACCAATACCATAAACTGCCATCAGGGCTTCAGCTAGGAATG
>QIJM01000351.1 GCA_003232445.1 Paraglaciecola arctica | reverse complement strand
ATGAGAACGCACCAAGCGCTAAAGACAGCACGATAATTTTTGATAAGCAACTCATAAATAGTTCCTTGATTTTAACCATTAACAAACATTGCCAATGGATATGCAAAACTTAGGGATAGTTTTGGTTTACGAAGTAAATAAAAAGCTTATTTAAACATAATTTTAAAAGCGGGTGTAATAGTAAGCATAAAAGTGGCCTGATAGAATTGGCATAAGGTTATCCTTGATTATGGCGGGTTGAAAAAGATTGAATCAGCAGGTCAGGCTTATTGACATCGCAAGAAGTGACAAGTTGCTAGTAAAAAATAAAAAATCTCACTTTTCACCTATTTGTTCCCTGCGTCCTTATGGGTATTATTTACTCAAGGATTACAAAATTGACAATAGGTCGGGTCAGCGCCTTTTTGTGGAACGATTTCATCATTGCGATAGCCACAAGCATCACAAATATGTGTCCATGATTTTGCTTGCTCTGTGGGTAGGGTGCATAGAGTGCAGGGTAATCCAGACTGTTTTTCTTTGACAACGAAGTTAAATGCCTGACATTGAGGACAGGTTTCTGATAACCGTCTGACTAAATCCTCAGCCGCCTTTGCAATCATTTTTTGTCGTTCAGGACAATGCATAGCGCGTAAGTCCGGCTCGATTTTTACCTTTTGAGAAGAAGATCCAATCTGCTCCAATCTGTCCAATAACTGCTTGGCAGAAAGGCCTTTTTCAATAGGTTGTTCAGATCGTAAAATCCAGAGCTGATTAGGCAGCCCTAATAGTTTTTGTTTCAGCGGTACCCTGCCATCCAGAGTCAATTCTTGTACCGATGTTGCACCAGCGGCATGGGCATAGATTGCAATGTCGGTTGACGCTTGATAAAGACACAACAATTCATCGTTCCAGTTGATCATTCCTGGAGCGGGGCCACCGCCAAAACTGCCTTCACTGCCCAAACCCCAATCTGCCCCTGTTAGCTCACAAGCCTTTTTCGCTTTGGTTAATGCAGCATCCATTGGTGACAATGTGCGTTCAACTTCACCGGAAAATGTGCCTAAAATGTCAGTGTCGAATAAGCTGGATTCATACACCTCATAACCTAGCGGTGCCAGATACGGAGCTATCCAGCGTGCTTTTTCATGTTTTGTAATTAGCGCTACTCGTCGCATTTAAGCAAGACCTATCATGTTTCCTGCACTATTGAGCCATATTTATCTGTATTTTACACTACAACTGTACGACTGTTTTCTAGTAAAAAACTTTTTATAGAGCATAGGGGATCGCCATTTCCCTCAATGGTTAACCGCCTATGACCTTCACTATCTGCCTGAGTGCAAAAGGTACAAAAAGTGGTTTTTCAGATGAGCTTATATGAGACCTAAAATCCATAAGTCGACGGTGTGATATAACTTAATGATTTGTATGGAAAAAATGGTGGCCCGACCCTGACTCGAACAGGGGACCTGCCGATTATGAGTCGGATGCTCTAACCAACTGAGCTATCGGGCCATGTGTGTTTTACCACGTGTTTACAATCTGAAGAAGGTTGAAAACGACGCGCAGTATAAGCAGTTTTTATGGACTTGTCATCACTTTGGCGCGCCTGATATTGCAAGAATTGGCAATTAGTAATTTAATTGCCTAATAATTGTTAGGATGGATTGGTATTACTGGCCAATTGGCAATGGCATAGGATTACCGTTAAGCAGTGCTTGACCATCTTTTAATGAGAACTGTAATTGATATCCAGTGGTCGTTTCAGTGAACATACCTTGTTGTTGCATGCCTTGTAACATAGTTGGTGCTTGTTGTTCTGCCATGGTGGTAATTTCTTGTTCGGTCATTTGCGCACCACTTGAGTCGGCTTTGATTCGAGACTTTATGCTGTTAATTGCTAGCCACAATGCTGCGCTTTTATCGGCGTTGATTTGACCGTGGACTATTAGATGTTGTATCCAAAATACGAGTGATTCTATTGCCTCAGGTAGTTTAGTGACTTGCTGTATTTTACTGCTCAATGAGCCGGTGATATTGCCTTGGTTTATTGTTGCTTTAAATGAACTGATATTAAATTCAGGCTCAGCCTGTAATTGCTCTAGTAATTCAATTTGCATAAAATTATTGAGGTTTTCCTGCATTTTCTCTGGCTCTTTGCTTAATTCACTCATCAAAGTTTGATAGGCCTTGAAGAACTGCTCTTTAAGATTGTTGATTTCGGCATTTACGATCACTGACGATAAATTGAATTCAGCTGTTGTCAGTTCTTTTAGCGAAAAGTTGATTTGTGTATCTAACAAAGATGTTGTTTCGTCAAAGTCAGAAACCGCATCCATTCCAAGTTCAGTCATCGTTATTTTTGCTTGATCAGATACATGTTCAAAGGTGATGTCCTGTATTTGCATGGACATAGCCGAGTCATGTAAATTGCCATCCATTGCATTCATTAGATTACCTTGAATACTTGAATCAATGCGCCATTGATTTAATTCGAATTTGCCAAATGCACTATTGGCGGTGATTGTTTCTAACCTGCCTTGATAACTAGTCTCTGAATCTGAAAAAGAGCCAGAACCGTTCCAGCCTGAAAATGAAAGTTGGGTAAATGCTTCATCATCTTTCATGTGGAAACTAGGTATTTTGTCGGTGAAACTGGACAAACCTAGCAAATTTATATGACTGGTTATTTGATAAAAAGGTGTATTGGCTTCAAATTTAATCGTTTCACGTAGAGTATCGCCATCCACTCTCGCGTTCCACGTTAGCCAGCCTAGCGCTAATCCATTCTGGGTTAGGATGGGGCCATGTTGCGCATCAATCTCAACATCAATATTCATATCTGCGAATACATCTTGTATTTCGGCAGTGTTTTCTTGAGCAAAGGCGCTGCTATCAAGGGCGATGTTAATAGTAACCGTACTAGAAAACCACGCGCTTGTACGGTCTTTTATTGATGCACTGTAAGCTGGATTTTGATTAATCAGCTCAACGACCGAGTCAAGTTTTTGATTGAATGAGTTGGAAACGAATTTTGGAGCGATAACCGATACAAGCACAAAAATGCTGGCACCAATAAGTAATGTTTTTTTCATCTTTACATCCTTGTAGGAAGTGTTACTGACACAATTTTTATCGTGAGCTATTGTGAAAAATCCGGAGCAAACCCAGCTTGAAAAAGCTTAGAAAATAGCCTAATGAATTCTATCCGATCTATATTCGCAACTCTATCACTTTTAGCATTTTCCTCTTAGTGTTTCTGCATCATGCGAGGTTGACTGATGATGATATTTCGCACGAGACCTATGCATAATAAACTGATAAATAACCAGTAATCTAAGCTTCCTCCACCAGAAGAGGTGGGTGTTGGTTGCACTGATGCAACAACCGTCACACTAATGTTATCAGAGTTAGTTAAGCCAAAATCATCTGTAATGATAAGTGAAAACTCCAATGTGCCGGCAGCACTGGGCGCGGTAAAACTGGCCTGTGGGCTATTAGCATTATTGATTGTGACGTTAGTGCCCGCTATTTGTTGCCACAGGTAGCTGAGCGGTTGGTCTTCAGGGTCGGTACCACTGCCTGCAAGTGTGACGCCTTGCCTAGGATTGACTTCAAAGCCTGCTCCCGCTGTTGCTGTGGGGGCTTGGTTCGACTCATCGTCACGGATTATTATGTTTAAACTAGATTGATTACCAAGTACGTTTGATTCATTTGCACTGAGTGTTAACACAAGTGTTTCTAGCACTTCAGTTTCGTTATCGTTGATTAGGCTGATGTCGATGAATTGGTCAGCACTATCGCCGTCTAACCATTCAAGTGTGCCGCTGCTTGTATTGGCATCTGTACCTAATGTCGCTGAGCCGGAGCTGAGTATATACGCCACACTGACATTGCCATCACTGCCCCCTTGACGTGTTACCGCTATCTGCACAGTTGGGTCGGTTTCTTTTACGGTTATTTCATCAGTGGCAAATACGATTTGACCTTGCCGTAGCACATCGATGATTTGCACAGTGGCGATGCTTGGATTCACTAAGGTAGCACCATTTTTAGGATCAAATAATCGTATGAAGACGCTCTCGGCGATTTCGTTGAGCGCGTCATTACTTGTTTGTAGCACGATGCTTTGAGGTTGAGTGTCGTTAGTTGTCCATTGTAATTCGCCGCTTGTTAAAACAAAATCTTCTAGATCAGCTGAGCCCGGCACTATTTCGTAACTGACAGTACTGGCACCATTACCGGTTTTAGTCACTACAATGCTGACACTTTGGCCTTCATCTACTGTTAGTTGTTTGGGATCAAAGGCGATATTGCCTGTATCGTTTTCTAATGTTTGGTCTTGAATGATGTATAAGCCGCTGTTGATATCGCTGACCAAAATATTACCGCTAGGTAAAAATGGATAGACTCCCCATGCACCATTAAAACTAGCGTTGTTAGACACGGGATAGGTATCGAAAAAACCAACCTCAACGGGGGAAGTTGGGTCGGTGATATCGAGTACGGTCACGCCACGTTCGTAGTTGGACATGTAGTAACGATTACCGCGCACAAAACCGTTGTGATCTATGGCACGAGTTGAGCCAGTCCAAGTGCCTACCAGAGTTGGCGTACTCAAACTGCTGATATCAAAAATATTTAGGGTGGTATTAAGGCCATGTCTTTGTTCGTCAAGCTCGTCATGCACGATGACATATTGTTTATCTTCGCTCCACCAACCCGAATGAGTGTATTCGGCATTGGGGTAAGAGCTTGAGCCTAGCTTTATGGCCTGATTTTCATCAGTGTGATCCCAAATTATGAGTGAGTCTTCGTTAAAATCCAGTATGACTAAACAGGCGGTGTTATTGGCCTGAACACAGTCTGTTTGGGCCCTCTCGTCATTTACCGTGAGTGATGTTGCATCATGAGAATAATCGTCTCGAATGCCCAAAGAATTGGTATAGGTAGAGCCTAGGGTCTCAGGATCAGTTAACGTGTAAGAACGAAACGTACCACCAAAGTTGTTTGACCCTAAAATATGGACTGCGGGTGCTTGGCCTGCCAAAGCGACATTTAGAGAGTAGTCAAGATTACTGATGTATATATTGTGTGCAGAACGGTCTGTGATTTGGCGTCTTACCACTGAAATCCCATTTTCCAAATCGTTTAAGTCGATGATTGTCAAACCTTCATCGGCCTCAGTGGTGGAATAAGCATAGGCCTGCCATCTTAAGGTGGATGTGTCAAAGTATTGATACACTTTGATATCTCGCCAGGTGGAAGGCAAGCCAGAGATACTGCCGATGACTTCGGGCAAGGTGGGCGTTGTTACATCGACTACAGCCACACCATTTATAAGACCTATGATGGCGTATTCTTTTTCGGTGTTTAGATCAACATGCCCCCATATATCGCTGGCTGAAATCGGCGTGCCGGGGAAGTCAGACAAAGGAATATGTGCCAATAACGACATGTTATTGCAGGCAAAACCCCCTGCGCTGCCGTCAATACATGGCGTATTAACTTGTTTTTGTTGCATCAATTGCAGTTGAGAAACGTTTAGGCCTTTGCCTTGTAAACTTAACTTTGTTAAACCTTTTGTGTCACGTATAACATGAAAGCCTTGTTGACTAAGTTGTTCGGCATATTCGGCTGGTACTCCTGAAATCGAGGTTAAATAGGTATCGGGATTTTGTTCTTGATATTGATCAACTTGATTAAACCCGCCAAGAACGGGGACAATTTGACCAGTGAAATAAAGTAAGTCTTGTTCCGATTTAACCTGGTATTCGCCTTGCGCTACCAAAATGGTGTCGCCTTTATTCGCTTTTTGTGCTGCGTAAGTGACTGTTTTACAAGGGCGAAACCTATTGTTGCAGTTACCTATATCCTTGCCGGGGTTAGCAACAAAGCGTGCTTTATCGTGTTCTGCATGTGCTTGAATATCTTGACTGTACCCTATGCTCAGTATCATTATGATGCCAATTAAACACCGCATGAAATTTACCTATTCCAATATGAAGCTTGCCCATATCTTACCTTTTAGATCTGATATATCAAATTTCTTGTCCCATAAAGGGGCAAAAAAAGCATTAGCATTTTTTGCATTCAGTTGTTTTATTCAGCTCAATAGCAGTTGTTCTAGATTAAATGATG
>QIJM01000276.1 GCA_003232445.1 Paraglaciecola arctica | reverse complement strand
CACATGACGGTTGCAGATAACCAACATTCAGTTCTACTTGAGAATGTCTATAAATTGATTGATAAAAAAGTCGCTCCTGATCAGGTTGAACAGATTACAAACTTTTCGAAAATACTCTTCAAAAATATTGCACGGGATGATTTAGACAATCGAAGTGACGATAACCTTTATGGTGCAACTTTGAGTTTGTGGAATCAGTTCGTTGATTATCAAGGTGATGCGCCTTTTATTCGCGCATTTAATCCTGCCATTAGTAAACATGGCTGGCAATCAACTCACACTATCGTAGAAATCATTGTCACTGACATGCCATTTTTAGTGGACTCAGTGCGTATGGCGCTGAACAAAATGGGCATAACAGCACACTTGTTGTTGCACTGTCCTATTGGCCTCAAACGTGATGATGAGAATAAGTTTGTTTCCTTTGAAGATGCGAGCAGTAAAACTAAAGAGGTCATCAGACAGACGGTTTTCCTGATTGAAGTAGACAGACAAACATCAAAACTTGCTTTAGAGCAACTTACCGACGAACTGATGTCAGTGGTTAATGATGTGTCGATTGCGGTGCAAGATTGGCAGCCAATGCGGACTCGATTGAGAGACATCATAGAGGAGTTCAAAACCAATAAATTCCCCATATCGTTAGAGAAGAAAACACAAACTGAAATTTTTTTAGCCTGGTTAAACGACCACAACTTCACGTTGATGGGATACCGTTCGTATAGCGCCACAAGTATAAAAGGTGACTACCGTTGGGTAGCTGATAATAATTCCAGTTTAGGCTTGATGAAAAACTCCAAGACTAATCGTGACAGGGTTTTGTCGAATATTCCGGTCTCAGCTAGGCAAGAAGCACTGAGTAACAACCCATTAATGCTGACAAAAACCAATTCTCGCTCGAGGGTGCATCGTCCTGCTTATTTAGATTACGTTGGTATTAAGCGTTTTGATGATGAGGGTATGGTAATCGGTGAAGACCGATTTATTGGCTTATATTCAGCTTCATTTTATAATAGCAGTGCTACACAATTGCCTGTGCTGCAGGAAAAAATTACCGCTATATCTAAATTGTCTGGTTTTGACTCCGGCTCGCATGGACATAAAGCTTTTCTGAATATTATTGAAACCTATCCGCGAGATGAATTACTGCAAGGCAGCGTAAAAGAGCTCGCACAAATTGTATTGGGTATTTTTCAAATGCAAGAACGCGGGGTATCTAGGCTGTTTGCGCGTAAGGATGTGTTTGGCCGGTTTGTTTCATGCATAGTGTTTGTACCTAGAGAGCGTTATAACACCCAGTTACGAAAAAATACTCAGGCGCTACTAAAAAAATCTTTTGCCAGCGAGCAAGAAGTTGAATTTACCACTTATTTTTCAGAGTCTGTATATGCAAGAACGCATTACATTGTCAGAGTGAAAAACAATAACGCGGAATATAATGTGAAGGATATCGAGAAAAACATCATCGAATTAAATAAGAGCTGGGATGACAGACTAGCCAACACGATCCGCTCTAATCATGGCGAGGCAAAAGGTAAAAAACTCGAACAAAAGTATGTAAATGCCTTTTCTAGCAGTTACAAAGAATACAATTTGCCAAGTGCTGCCTTAGTAGATATCGACAAACTTGAGGTGCTCAATACCGAACATACCCTGGATATGCTGTTCTATCGCCCCCAAGAAGAAGGCCCCGAAAGCAAAGCCGTTAGGTTAAAACTCTTCCATAAGAACGAACTCATCCATTTATCGGCTGTCTTACCCATGCTTGAAAACTTTGGTTTGCGGGTCATAGATGAGAGTCCATTTAAGGTCAGTCCAACACAAGGTGACATAAACTGGATCATGGATTTCTCCATGTTGCATAAGACAAGCAACGACATGGATATGGAGCAGGCTCAGACGTTATTCCAAACTGCATTTTCAGAAGTTTGGTATAATGCTTTAGAAGACGATCCGTTTAACCGTTTAGTATTAGGTGCAGGGTTAACGGGTCGAAATGTGACCATTTTGCGCTCTTATGCAAAATACATGCGTCAAATAGGCAGTTCTTTTAGCCGAGATTACATTGCTAATACCTTGGCTAACTATCCAAAAATTGCCATTTTACTGGTTCAATTATTCCAACAAAAGTTCGATCCTAAAGCCAAGCGTAGTAGCAAAGTTGAAGATGCAACGCTCAACACTATTAAAGAGCAACTGGATAATGTATCCAACCTAGATGACGACAGAATTATCCGCCGTTACCTGGATTTGATCTTGGCCACTTTACGCACCAACTTTTATCAAAAAAATGAACAGGGCAACCAAAAATCTTATGTATCATATAAAATGTTACCTGAACTTATTCCAGAGATGCCGTTGCCTAGACCAAAATTTGAAATTTTTGTCTACTCACCTCGTATTGAAGGTGTGCATCTAAGAGGCGGAAAAGTAGCACGAGGTGGGTTACGTTGGTCAGACAGACAAGAAGATTTCAGGACAGAAATTTTAGGGCTAGTTAAAGCCCAACAAGTTAAAAACACTGTGATTGTGCCAGTAGGAGCGAAAGGCGGATTTGTTTGTAAAAACTTGCCTATGGATCAGGGTCGTGAAGCCTTCCAAAAAGAAGGCCAAGAGTGCTACAAAATCTTCATCCGTAGTTTATTGGATATCACAGACAACATAGTTGAAGGCAAGGTTGTACATCCAAAAGATGTGGTCAGACTAGGTCAGACTAGATGAAGATGACGCCTATTTGGTCGTTGCTGCGGATAAGGGTACGGCGACTTTCTCTGATATAGCCAATGGTATTTCAGACGAGTTTAATTTCTGGTTAGGTGATGCGTTTGCCTCGGGCGGTAGCATTGGTTATGACCATAAAAAAATGGGCATTACCGCAAAAGGCGCATGGGAATCAGTTAAACGTCATTTCAGAGAAATGGGTAAAGATTGTCAGACTAGTGATTTTACCTGCGTTGCAGTAGGCGACATGGCGGGTGACGTATTCGGTAACGGTATGTTGTTATCTACCCATACTAAATTGATCTGCGCTTTTAACCACTTACATATCTTTTTTGACCCTAGCCCAAATATTAAAACCACTTATAAAGAGAGGCAACGGTTATTTGAAAACCCTTCACTAAGTTGGGACGATTATGACAGAAAGCTTATTTCTAAAGGTGGTGACATATTCAGTCGTTCGGCTAAGTTAATTAAACTGACCACAGAAATGAAAAAGTGGCTGGGCACTAAACAACAAAGTATGACACCCAATGAACTTATTCATAACGTGTTAAAGATGCCTGTTGATCTACTTTGGAATGGAGGGATTGGTACCTACGTTAAAAGCACTAAAGAGAGCCACGCCCAAGTGGGTGATAGAGCCAATGACGATGTGCGAGTCGATGGTAACCAGTTGCAAGCCAAAATAATTGGTGAGGGTGGAAATTTAGGGGCCACTCAGCTTGGACGAGTCGAATTTGCTGCAAATGGCGGCAAAGTAAACACCGACTTCATTGATAATGTAGGGGGTGTGGATTGTTCAGATAATGAAGTAAATATCAAAATTTTACTTAACTCTTTAGTTAACGCCGGTGATTTAACCATTAAACAGCGTAACAAGATATTGTATGAAATGACCGACGAAGTGGGCGATTTGGTTATCCAGGATTGTTACCGTCAAACAGAGTCGATATCCATATCTGCGTTAGGTGGGGTAGGTCAGCTTAGAGAGCAATTGCGCTTTATCCATGGTCTAGAGCGGGAAGGGTACTTAAATAGGGAACTGGAATTTATTCCTTCGGATGATGAAATTTCTGACCGGCTAGCGAAATCTTCTGGCTTAACGCGCCCTGAATTATCAGTACTGATTGCTTATGGAAAAATGGTCATGAAAGAGCAATTTAACATTGCATCCATTACTGATAATCCATACCACGGAAAGTTATTGATTGAAGCTTTTCCAAAGAAATTACAAGAAAATTTCTCTGCGCAGATGCAACAACATCCTCTTAGAAGTGAAATCATCGCTACTAAGCTAACCAACAATATTATTAATGATATGGGCATGAACTATATCTTTAGAATTCAAGAGGAAACAGGGGCTAGTGTTGATGAGATAGCCACCGCTTATTCTGTGGTAGAAGGCATTTTTGAGATGCAAAGCTTATGGGCTGAAATTGAGGGTTTAGATAATAAAGTATCCTCAGACATACAATTGCGAATGCTCGACAATATGCGCAGAACCTTGCGTCGAGCATCCCGCTGGTATTTACGTCATGGCAGCAAAACGCTAAGTATCCAAGATTCGATTGATAGTTACCGTTCTACTTTTGATGGTTTATTTGCCAACATTCAAGACTATTTGGTAGAAAGCGAATACCAGCAACTTGAAAGCGCGTGTCTTGAGTTGACTAAGGCTGGTGTGCCAGACTTAATCGCATACAGAGTCTCGTCACTTAGTAATATGTTTCCGTGTATGGACTTAGCTCAAGTTGCTGAGATCGAAAAACGAGATATAAAACTGGTATCTAATTTGTACTTTAAGTTAGGTTCAAAGCTTGAATTACATTGGTTCTTGGCACAAATAGATAAGCAAGCCGTGAGTAACCATTGGCAAGCACTGGCACGGGCTTCGTACCGTGAGGAACTTGATTGGCAACAAAGGTCGATTACCACAGTGTTGTTAGCCTCCGATCCAAAGAATAAAGATGCAGAGTTGATTCTAAATAATTGGATGGACAACAACCAAGTTTTACTCGATCGCTGGTATCATATGATGTCTGAATTTAAAACCAGCAGTACTCATGAGTTTGCTAAGTTTTCAGTTGCCCTTAGGGAGTTAATGCTGCTAAGCATCAACGCCAATATCTAATAATAGGGTCTGTTTATCTAAGCCCTTTATGTTTAACAACGCCCTGGTTTTCGCTAATACGTGCCGGGGCTTTTTTATGTTTAAAGAGAAATTATGTATCCCCTTATTCAAAAATTATTGTTCAGTCAAGATGCCGAATGGAGCCATGACTTCACCATTAATTGGCTTAAACGTACTCAGAACAACTTATTAAATTGCGTGTACAAACAAAACTTAGCTGACAAGCCAGTGCAAGCTTTCGGTCTAACCTTTAAAAATCCGCTGGGATTGGCCGCAGGTTTAGATAAAAATGGCGAGTGTATTGATGCATTTGCCGCCATGGGTTTTGGTTTTATCGAAATTGGAACCGTCACACCTAAACCACAACCGGGCAATGACAAACCTAGAATGTTTCGATTACCTAATGGGCAGGCCATTATTAACCGTATGGGGTTTAATAATAAGGGCGTGGATAATCTAATTGAAAACGTCAAGCAGGCAAAATACACAGGTATTTTGGGTATTAATATTGGTAAAAATAAAGATACAGCAGAAGAGCAGGCTCTGAGTGACTACCTGATCTGCCTGCGTAAGGTGTATAACTATGCGAGTTATATCACTGTCAATATTTCCTCACCTAACACTCCAGGATTACGAAACCTGCAACATGGTCAAGCCTTAGATGTGCTGTTAGCGGGGCTTAAGACGGAACAAAAGTTATTAGAAATACAGCACGCTAAATATGTGCCGATCCTTGTGAAGATCGCTCCGGATCTAACAGAGCAAGAAATTGTCGACATCTCTCATTCTTTGATCAATGCCAAGATCGATGGCGTTATCGCAACCAACACAACTTTAGATAGAACAGAAGTACTAGGACAAGAATATGCTGAAGAAATGGGGGGCCTTAGTGGCGCAGCATTAACCGCTAAGAGCCAGGCCGTTACTGAGAAACTTGTCGAAGTGATTGCAGGCAGAATAACGATTGTAGGGGTAGGGGGTATTCACTCCGCGCAATCAGCAAAGGCAAGGATCAATGCCGGATCAACGCTGATCCAACTGTACTCATCTTTGATCTATCAGGGACCAAAAGTGATCAAAGAGATCGTCGATTCTATATAATGATCCTGCGTGGATCTGGTTCTTTTATACTAAATAAATAGCTAATAAATCGCCCGAAGGTTAAAAACATATGTTAGTTTTTAGTCTTGATTATCTATTGAGTTTGTTCCTTTTTATGCTTCAACCCCTGTCAGATTGGTATTGGTTTTCTGAAAATAGTCGACTTATGTTGTCTATGGGAGAAGAGTGGCAGTGCACAACTGCATATGGGCAACAACAGATTGTAGATTTGCCAAAGTCACATCAGCTGTTCAGTCTATCTGATACTGAGTGTTATCTTTCATTAGCTAATCATTTGCTTGCCAGTGGTGGGAAATTTTCAGATGCGCAGCTCACGCACATTTTAATCAACGCTACTGCAGCGGTGATGTTTCACAAACCGGTGCCACCCAAAAGTTGGCTTTTCGATGAGATAGAATCTTTTGGCTTTCATCATAGGTTAGCCAGAGTCGTTAATAAGTATCATTCAGGCGTTGTATTGGTTTTAACTGATGAGCACTCTCTCACTACCTGTATGCTGATCTCGTCGAAGCTACAACTTAATGAAAACAAATTTTTAAGACAGTTTGATTTAATTAAATTAGCAAAAACTCGCCTTGAACCTTTGTTAGCAGAAACCAGCTCTCAACTTACTGCATAACTCTTGCTAGATACTTTTACAACAAAACAACTCTTGCTACATGACTGCAAATAACCCGCTGCTTTTAAATATCGATTAAACATGCGCTTAGCTGACATTTACCGTATAATCGCGCCCGTTTTAAACTGTGAGTATCTTGATCCAAACTATGTTCGAATTTTTAATCACTACTTCTAAAGGCTTAGACGGACTGCTATTAGAAGAAATAGCAGATATATGCCCAGACGTGGCACTAAAATCTAAACCCGGACAAGTATTGTTTAGCGGCGAACTCGCTGACGCTTATAAAGTGTGTATTTGGTCACGTTTGGCAAACCGAGTGTTAGTGAAGCTTGCCGAAGGTGAAGTCAATACTGCAGACGATGTATACAAAGTCACTGATCAAGCAAACTGGCCAACACATTTTGGTGTAGACGATACCTTTATGGTGGACTTTACCGGCACCAACCAAAGTATCAACAATACCCAGTTCGGCGGGTTAAAAGTGAAAGATGCCATAGTTGACCAATTTTCGACCTTTTTCGATGTACGCCCTTCGGTCAGTAAAATATCTCCTAACATCAGAATTCAAGCCCGTATGTGGCGCAGCATCTTGGGTGTTTATATTGATTTAACAGGTCAAAGCTTACATCAAAGGCATTATCGGACTAAAACTGGCATAGCGCCAGTGAAAGAACATTTAGCCAGTGCCATGCTTATTAGAAGCGGTTGGCCGAAGCATATGCAATTACCATTGATAGATCCCATGTGTGGCTCTGGCACCATTGCCATTGAAGCGGCAATGATGGCAACAAATATCGCACCGGGCTTAAAACGCGAGTCTTGGGGATTTGATGCATGGAAACAACATGACAAGTCTAGCTGGGATAGTTTAGTTGAAGCAGCAGAGCAGGCTAGACAGCCTCATAACGGCGTTATCTGGGCGAATGATATTGAGGGCTCAATAATCTCTGTTGCCAGAGAAAACGCACAATCAGCGGGCGTTGCAGACTTAATCAAATTTACTCAACAAGACGCTTGTCACTTATCATCATCAGATTTACCTAGTGGCTACATGGTGAGTAATCCGCCTTACGGTGAAAGGTTAAGTGAAACCACCCAACTTATTCCAACTTTTCAGAAATGGGGGAGTGGGTTAAAACAAGAATTTAAGACTTGGCACCTGTCGTTGTTAACATCTGACCGTAACTTGTTACGCCAGATGAAATTAACAGCCAAAAAAGAATACAAACTAATGAACGGTAAATTGGAATGTTTATTAGTTAACTATGAATTAGATGAAAAGAACTGCCAAGTTCGAGAAAACAAAACGGTTAATAATGACTTCGCTAACCGCTTAGCTAAAAACTTGGTGAAAACCAATAAATGGTTAAAAAACCAAAATACTAATTGTTATCGAATTTATGACGCTGATTTACCTGAATACAATGTGGCAGTGGATAGATATGCCGACTACTTAGTGGTGCAAGAATATGCGGCACCTAAAGAGGTACCAGAACATAAGGCTAAAAGACGAGTACAGGAAGTGATGATGTCTTTGCCTCAGATCACAGGTATTGATTCAAATAAGATTATTCTTAAGGTCAGAGAGCAACAAAGAGGTAAAAACCAATACCAAAAAGTGTCGCAACGTAAAGAAACCATAGAAGTGTTTGAAAACGGCGCCAAGTTTCAGGTTAATTTATACGACTACCTAGATACGGGGTTGTTTTTAGACCACCGAGTGACACGTCAATTATTCCAACAGAAATCCAAAGCCAAGGACGTGCTGAATTTATTTGCTTACACTGGCAGTGTATCCGTGCATGCCGCTTTAGGTGGTGCCAAATCTGTGACCACAGTGGATATGTCAAATACCTATATTGATTGGGCAAAAGAGAATTTTAAGATAAACAAGTTAATCGGGGCTTATGAATTTATCCAAGCCGACTGTTTGACTTGGTTAAACCGACATAACGGTCAATACGATTTAATGTTTATTGATCCTCCGTCTTTTTCCAACTCAAAACGAATGGAAGGCACTTGGGATGTACAAAGAGATCATATTGGGTTAATCACAGATGCCTTAACTTGCCTCAATCCTGGCGGTGAAATTTTGTTTTCTAACAACTTACGTCAGTTTAAGTTAGACGAGGTTGCACTGCTTGACTTAGGACTGAGCATCGAAGATATATCCAAGCAAACGCTGCCAGAAGATTTTCAGCGCAATCCTAAAATCCACCATTGTTGGTCTCTGATTAAACAGTA
>QIJM01000373.1 GCA_003232445.1 Paraglaciecola arctica | reverse complement strand
TTTTGTCCGTATACCTGCTCAGTCAATTCTCGATATGCATCTAGCTTTGAAGCTTTAAGTGCCATCAACATTTTACTAGACTCACTTGCCCCTTTTTGCACTGAGATAGGTGCATAACCAACCGCCGAAATAACGGGGTAGGTTTCAGGAGCAACGGTTTCCCACTCAACATGTTTATTGAACAGGCTTGAACAGCCAGTCAAACATATACTTAACATTGCTGCAAAAGCTAAATATCTGCAGCTTATTTTGTTAACGCTTAGTATCTTCACCATGTTTCTAACACCCTGCTATTCACACTATCAAAATCAATATAATAAATTTTAATTAGCAATAACCGTACCCAAATACCACTGTTCTCACATAGGTATGATTTGTGCTTAGTTAAATAGAAATTAAAATAGAAGTTAAATGTAATAGAAAATCAGTCTGAAATTTGACGATGCATGATCACAACATCCACTTTACCCAGGTTAAAAAGGTACGTTATGCAAATAGGTAGAATAATACAAATAACCGCCGTTTTGATCTTACTTATCAGTAGCCGCCCTGTGCTGGCCATTTGGTTTGAGGCCACAGGTCAAGCAGTTATTCACAATGGTGAAAAGGAAGCGGCACGCCAACAAGCGACTCAAGAAGCCATTAAACAAGCGTTGCTGTTCTCTGGCGCGTCAGTTAAAAGTATCCAGTCTCTTGTTAATGGTTTGCTTGAAGACGACCGCTTTGAAATTCGCGCTTCAGGCGAAGTAAATAACATTGAGCTAATTGATGAAATTTACCACGACGACTACGTTACTGTTTCGATAAGAGCAGATATATTTCCACAAGAAGCCCTATGTTCTGCTTCAGATTATAAAAAAAATATTGTAACGACTTGGTATAGCATCAATAAACGGCAACAAGCTGCCGTCGGCAACCTGTATGACTTTGGCAAAGTATTGGCTGAAAAACTGCAAAAAGAAGCACAAAACTATGCAAAATATTCATTTATACACCGTGTTGAACCCTACTATTTAAGTCCATCAGACAAGGAAAAGAAATCAACCGCATTTAACTTAGCAATAAAAACGGATGCTCAGTATGTCCTTTTTGGTGAAATAGTAGAGTTTGCTGTAGAAACCTCTAAAACGTCTGGACTGGCGTTTTGGAAAAGCGAGCAAAGCAAGCGAAACCTCACACTGTCCTTCTCAATGTATGATGGCAACTCTGGTGAAATGGTTTTTCAAAATACACAAAACATGTCAGCCCTATGGGACTTCGATCTGCACAAGTCTATAGACAGCAATAGTCGGCAATTATGGGATTCAACATTTGGCCTGGCAACCGAAAAACTCATACAGTCAGTCGTACAATCAATAGATGAATCAGTGAGTTGTTTACCTGCATTTGGACGAGTAATAAAGGTTACAGGTGAGAGCCTGAGCATTAACATTGGCAAACACAATGGTGTTAAACAAGGAGACAAATTGACCTTGTTTCAAGTTAATCAATTTTTTGATGCCCAAAATTTATCTCACCGACAATTTCAATTACACCCAGAGCAGGTGGTGGTGAGACAAGTATTTGCCGAAACGGCCGTAGTCGCGTCAGTAACTGGCGCACCTTTGGCTAATATTCAACCAAACGATTTTGTAGCACGAAGATAAAAACATTCGAGGGTTTAAATCCCGTCTCGGCTAGTACATAATGCTCGACGCTTGCCGCCCAGCACTACATTCGTTGTCCCCGTAGTTTAATGGATAAAACAAGGCCCTCCTAAGGCTTAGATCTTGGTTCGATTCCAGGTGGGGACACCATTTGATTATGCAGTTATTAGTTGAATCCAAGCAAGCTTACATTTAATTCGGTTTATTGAGATACTTGTATTCAGACAAAATTTTATCTTAGTGCCTTTAAATCTCGCTGAGTGGCTAATTGTTAGGATGGATTGGTATAATTCCTGTTTGTTTGAGAAAGAACAATTGACGCAGATGTGATTTATAAATGTGTCCAGCCAGTAAAACCATTTGGTTTTAATAAAATACACTCTATTCCTATCCTATTGTCTAGATAGCTATGTATAATCAAACGCATATTCACTTCAATAAAGAATAACATGGCGACCGATCCCTTAGATGACATGCCGAAAATCAGGCTAGAAAAAGATGACTTGGAGTCTTTTCATCGCACTAGAGCACAATCAACCAAAAAAACCTCCAAAAAAGGTAACGTGCCGGATGAGCCACCTACTGCATCAAACTCCCCATCTTGGTTTGCTATTTTGTTTTTACTTATCATTATTGTTGGCGCAGCGGGTTATTGGTCGTTTGAACAATATAAAGTGTTACAACAAGCACAAAGTCGTATTACAGAGCTAGAGAGCCGTCTGTCTGCAACGGGTGAAGATATGGATCAATCAGCTGCAGCATTGCAAATTAAGGTCTCTGAACTAAGTGCAAAGACCGAAGATTTGTGGGGCCAAATGGACAAGCTTTGGGCATCCGCTTGGCGACGTAACCAGACTGAAATTGGCGCATTAAATAAAACCGTCATGGCGCTAAAGGCATCAAGTGAAAAAAGCACAAAAAGTCTAAGCAGCGGAACTGCTGATAACAATACAAGCATTGCATTGGTTAAAGAACAATTGGAAAATCAGGCGAGCTTGCTCGAACAGTTACATGCAAAATTTGGCCAAATCAATAATGTAGATGCCGATTTTGAACAGCAACTTGCAAGTTTACGTGAAAAGCTTATATCGACTGCATTAGCAAATAATGACTTAACTAATCAAATTGATGATCTACGCCGAAGAGTATTGGCTGCAGAAAAAAAAGTGAATGAAGTCAAAGCATCACCAGCACCAAGTATTACGCCTCCATAGTAAAATGCAAATATCGAGTAGGGTGAGATATTTACCACCTCACCCTACTCACAGAGCCGTACGTACGAGCCTCGTATACGGCTCTTGCGTACTATAAAACCACCAAGGGTGGTAACAAGTCAGTCATAGAATACCCTATCAATGTGATAAAACCCCAATAACTATCGGGGCTTACCTTTACAAATTTAACCACGTCTCCAAGTTGTGCCACTCGCTGCGTCTTCAAGCACCACATTTAACGCGTTTAGCGCATCACGTGCCGCATCAGCTGCAGCCCAGTCTTTGCTGGCGCGGGCATCGTTACGGGCTGTGATCAATGCTTCAATTTCGGCCACATCACCTTGTTCACCAACCGCAGAGCTTTGTAAAAAATCATTCGGTGATTGCTGTAAAATACCCAAAATGTCTGCCAGTTTGATCATTACGCCAGCTAAATCAGCCGCCTGTTGGCCTGCAGATTTATTTAATTCTTTGGCTAAATCAAATAACACAGCAAAGGCTTCTGGGGTATTAAAGTCATCATCCATGGCTTGGTTAAAACGTGTTTGATAATCACCCATAGCAATATCCACATCCATATTGGGCGTGACATCGCGTAAGGCAGTGTATAAACGTTCTAACGAAGCGCGAGCTTGCTGGATAAAACTATCTGAATAACTTAACTGGCTACGATACTGTGCAGACATTAAGAAATAACGCACGGTTTCGGCATCGTACACACCCAATACATCACGCAAGGTAAAGAAGTTGCCTAAGGATTTAGACATTTTTTCTTGGTTTACCTGCACCATGCCTGTGTGCATCCAGTAATTTACGTAAGGTGTGTCGAAAGCACAGCAGGATTGAGCCACTTCATTTTCGTGGTGCGGGAAGATCAAATCTGATCCACCACCATGAATATCAAAATGCTCACCTAAATGTTTATGATTCATCGCAGAACATTCGATATGCCAACCAGGACGACCGTTGCCCCAAGGAGACGCCCAAAAAGGCTCACCCGGTTTAACTGATTTCCAAAGTACAAAATCTAATGAGTCGCGCTTTTCAGCTGCCACTTCAACACGCGCGCCAGAATTAAGCTGCTCTAAGTCTTGTCGTCCCAAATTGCCATAGTCGGCATAGGTGCTGACTTCAAACAACACATCACCACTTGGTGCCTGATAGGCATAACCTTTATCAATAAGGCGCTGGATAACGTTGATAATTTCAGGGATATGGGTGGTGACGCGTGGTTCAATATCAGGCTCAAGCAAACCGATAGCTGCAAAATCTTGATGCATACGCGCTATGGTTTTCTCAGTAAACTGCTCTGTAGTTAAACCTTGTTCATTCGCCCTTGAGATAATTTTATCGTCTACATCTGTGATGTTACGAACATAGTTCACTTCGAGTCCACGAGAGCGCATGTAACGCACCATCAAATCAAAACTCAAATAGGTACGGGCATGCCCAACATGACATACGTCATACACTGTAATTCCGCATACATACAAACCCACCTTACCTGCTTGCAATGGTTTAAATTGCTCTTTCTGACGGGTTAGAGTGTTGTATATATGTAACATTGAATCAAAATCCTCTGATGTGTGCATAGTAAGGCGTGTATCTAAAAACGGGATTCTATCACCGAGAAACCTGTGCTGCATCTGCCAATCGTTCTTAAAGCCTTAAAAAACCTTCAATTTTAGGCTAGAATACGCTGATTATTTTTATCTTGCTAAATTAAGGATCTATTTCATGGTTAAAATCCATACGAGTTATGGCGTTATCACCCTGACGTTGTTTGCCGACAAAGCCCCTATTACAGTTGCCAATTTTTTGGATTACGTGAAGGAAGGTTTTTACGACAACACTATTTTTCATCGGGTGATTGACGGGTTTATGATCCAATGCGGCGGATTTGAACCGGGTATGGATCAAAAAGAAAGCAAAGCGACTATCCAAAACGAAGCCAACAATGGTTTAGTCAATGATCTTGGTACAGTAGCCATGGCGCGCACTAACGAACCTCATTCTGCTACCGCACAGTTTTTCATTAATGTAGGCGACAACAGTTTCTTAAACTTCAAGAGCGAAAGTACCGATGGTTGGGGCTACTGCGTATTTGCAGAAGTGTCTGAAGGTATGGATGTGGTTGAAAAAATCAGGGCTGTAGCGACGAGCAATTCTGGCTATCATCAAGATGTGCCTGTGGAAGATGTTGTTATTCAAAAGGCTGAAATAGTCGAATAACAAGGATCAGTGAGTCAGAGTTATTGATTTTGCCCCACGTTTCCTAAATTTTATTATATATCTGATTAATCAATGACTCTGACCCCACTGATCCCTTTTACTTATTTTATCTCCGATCTACATTTATCTGCTGACAGAGACGATATTAACCAATGTCTGTTTGAGTTTTTACGTGAACAAGCACCTCAAGCCGATGCTTTATATATATTAGGCGATTTGTTTGAGGTATGGATTGGCGACGACGATCAAAATAGCTTTACCCTAAGCATCGCTAAGGCATTTAACGCCTTAAGACAATCTGGCGTACCTGTCTATTTTATTCATGGTAATCGGGACTTTTTAATCCGCCAGCGCTTTGCTAAACAAGCAGGTTTTAAAATATTGCCAGAGCAAGTGGTAATAGATTTATACGGCGAGCCAACCCTAATCATGCATGGCGATGAACTTTGCACCAAGGACATTGACTACCAAGCTTTTCGTAAAAAGGCTCGCAGTTGGTGGTGGCCAAGGATCATGTTGAGCCTACCTTTATCAACGCGCAGAAAGCTCGCCGGCAAGGGCCGCGCGACCAGCAAACAGAAAAAATCTAAGCTGAGCGTTGAGATTATGGATGTCGCACCAGAAGAAGTGACAAGCTACATGCAAAAATTCGCAGTAAAAAGACTCGTCCACGGACACACCCATAGACCCGCTATTCATGAACTAGTCATAAATGGTCAATCCGCCCAACGTATTGTGCTTGGAGATTGGTATGAGCAAGGAAGTGTGCTCAAAGTATCAGAAGACAATATAGATTTGGTTAAAATGCAATTCTAGGATCTTTTGAAATGTAGAACTGATAAATTTTAGTCGTGTCAGAGTTTTTGAAATATAAGAATTTTGTAATGAAAGGGGGAAGCAAATCAAATAGCGAAGATCTTAACAAATTGCTCGTTCCTAAATCGCTAGTTTATCAGTGGTTCTTTTTATAAAGGAACTACTTTATTGGCACAAGGGCCTTTTTGGCCTTCGCCAACTTCAAACTCAACAGCTTGGCCGTCAGTCAAAGTTGCGTAACCGCCGCCAGCTTGAATTTCTGAATGGTGAACAAACAAATCTTTGCTACCGTCTTCTGGAGCGATAAAACCGAAACCTTTATCTGCATTGAACCACTTTACTGTACCTTTACTCATTTTGAACTCTCTTCTTGTAGTGAAA